>NZ_RZOS01000373.1:0-5747 GCF_004022605.1 Mesorhizobium sp. M4B.F.Ca.ET.089.01.1.1 | reverse complement strand
GCCACTCACCCGCGTCGGGCACGACATTGCGGGTAAGCGCGGCGGCGAGCGCTTCCTTGTCGCCGCGCTCGAGCGCGTCGTCGTAGGCAGCCGTGCGGCCATAGAACATCTTGGCCAGTTTCTTCATGCGCTTCGGCACGCCGACGTCGCTGATGCCCAGCTCTCGCAGCGAATGTTCGACATCCAGGAAGAACTCGTCGATGAGCACCTGGGCGACCTCGGTCGCGGCGCCGCTCTCGCCGCGCAGCCGGTGCTGGAACAGGAACATGTGCAGCGACAGCATCTCGAAACGGCCAAGCGGCGTGTCCGGCACATTCCAGTCGGAATAAAAAACGGCTTGCCGCGCCGCCGCCACGATTTGTGCGTAAAGCGCCTCGGTGATAGCGCGGTTGGCATGGCGTTCGCGGCCAAAAAAGCGCTGGAACATTGAGGGTGGTCTCCCGGGGACCGTTTGTTGAATTGGCCTTGTTGCATCGGCAGGCAAGCTGGTTTACCGGTTTTGCCGCCCAGCGCAAGTTGCGGTCGGCTAATGGAGTTGTTGTTGCGCGCGCTGAATTTCAAGTTGCATTTCCTGGCCAGGCCGGCCGGCATGGCATCGCTGCTGGTGGCGGCGGCCGCCCTTTCAGCCTGCAATTCGTCCAAGATGATCGGCGATCTCAGCCCCGGCGAGACGCTGACCCAGGGCTACGTCATCGACCAGCAGGCAATCGACTCGGTGCCGGTGGGGTCGAGCCGCGAACAGGTGCTGCTGGCGCTGGGCACTCCGTCGACGACGGCGACCTTCGACAACGAGGCCTTCTACTACATCTCGCAGACGCGCAAGCGCTATGTCGCCTTCGACAAGCCGCATCTGGTCGACCAGAAAGTGCTGGCGGTCTATTTCGGCGCCGACGGCCGCGTCACCCAGATCGCCAACTACGGGCTGAAGGACGGCAAGGTCTTCGACTTCATCTCGCGCACCACGCCGACCGGCGGCAAGGACCAGAACTTCCTCAGCCAGATCATCAACGGCGCCAGCAAGCTGGCGCCCGGCCTGCCAGGCGGCGGCAACGGCATGTAACCGACGGCCGGCTCGCTTTTCGCACGCGGGCAACACAGAATCAGGCAGCCAGGGACCCGCCGGATCGCTCCGGCGGGTCTTTGCTTGACACTGACCGCCCGTTCCGGCTCAGCGAGGCCAGCTTCGCTCGAAGAGCAAAACCGAAGCCGTCCAGTGTCCCGATGATCCTTTATTGATCCTGTGGCGGGCGCAACTTCTGCGTTAGCCGTTTATCCACCACAAAACGCAATGGCGCTTGGGTTTCATCTGCCTATAATTTTTGATCCGCAAGATCAGCCGGATCGGAGGGTCAGATGAGCCGCATCGTCATGTACGACCAGATCGGCGCCCGCAAGCCGGTCCAGAGCTTCGTCCTGGACTGGAAGGACGGCGTCCCGTGCACGCTCCGGCAGATCATCACCGAACGCGTGCTGCTGGAGCATGACAGGTTGCACGCCTCGCGCAACGACGCGGCGATCGAGACCCTGCTCTATGCGCCAAACACCGGACCGCTCAAGAAGACCAACCCGGACCAGGCTGTGGCGGCAGCGATCGAGGCCTTTTCGCGCAACGCCTTCATGGTGGTCGTCGGTGGCAAGCAAATGATGGCGCTGGACGACGTGGCCGTCATTTCAGCGCGCACGGACGTCGTCTTCATCAAGCTTTTGCGGCTCAAGGGAGGCTGAGCGGATGAGCAATGGACGGTTGTTTTCGGGTCTCAGGGCAGCGGCCGCGGCGTTCGGCAAGGCCGTAGGCGGCGCCGCGCGTCCGACTGAGCCGGCGCCAGTCGCCGACATAAACAGGATGGTCGAGCGGCTCCATCGCGCCCATGCCGACAGGGAGCGGAGCGAGGCAGAGGCGCTGGCGCGGGATATCGAGCTGGCCTCATCCGCTGGCGTCTCGCGTCCGATGACAGCGGAGCTCATCTCCCTCGTCCGCGCCTACGACACCGCGAACTCGGAGGAAGCCCGCAAGGATATCACCAGCCGCCTGCGCGCTTTGTCGGCAGAACAGCGCGGCGAGTTGTTCGACACTATCGACGCGCTGCGAGCGCGGTTCGGCTGGGGCCCGGCGGTAGCCATCTATGTGCGCAGCCGCGAGGGCAGCATCCCGCCCAGATTCGCGCGCTTTTGCGAAACCTTGAGCCGCGATCTTCTGCGCAGCGGCTTCCAGGCGAACGGGCCGAGAACCGCCACCGTGCTCAGGCTGCTCGCCAACGACCAGGCCGGCCTCCACCTCAAGGGCACGATCGGCTGGTCGAGCGGGTTGCCCAAGCTCGGCATCGTTCGCGAGATCGAGCGCGCGGTGAAACACGGACTGGTTCCAGGCCCAGAGGACCGCGCCAACGCCGCCAGGCTCATCGCGCTGGTTTGCGATACGCAGTACTACAAAAACCGCACTGGTCCGGAAAAGACCGATCCACCGCTGATCGTTTCGCTGAAGGCGCTTGCCGGGGCCGGCCAGCAGGACAGTTTCTTTGCGCGCATGCGGGCCAATCCGCCGGGAAAACTTCCGCACCTGCGCTACACGCCGCCGCCGTCCGACAAGGCGGAATTTTGGGACGACGTGCTGACGGAACTGGCACCGCTGTTCGAGGACATCCGCGCCTACGCCGGCGACAGGACGGTGCACAACTGGCTGACCGACCGACAGGCGTTCGCCGCCCGTTTTGGCTCCGGCGATGGCAGTGCCGCCTTCAGGTTCGGCTGGTGGGCTCGCGACACCAAGGGCGAGGAAGGTTTTCACAAGGACTACAACAACCATCTCAGCCGCATGCTGAGCCAGGAAACACCCGAATGGCGACAGCTCGCGACCGCCGCGCAAATGGCGATGCTGCGCGCCGTGGGGCCGACCTTCGATCGGGGTTGGCCGCAGGACTTCACGAAGGCCGGCACGCAGGTCGAGGCGTTCGAATTCGGCGGCGGGGATCCTGACGGAAGCCTGCTCAACCATCTGGTTGCCGCCGGCGATGGCGCACCCGGCACGACCTGGCTGAAGGATTGCGAACGCAAGATCGCAGCCCTTGGGCACGATTCGGTGGCCGACGGTTTCAGGCAGTGGCTCAAACCGCTCTGCGAACCGGCGCTGCCGGAGATCGACCGCGACGTCTATATCGGCCTCGAAGCCTACAGCCTGGTGTTCAGCCCGCAGAATGCATCGGTGTTTCCGACACCGCTGCCGGAACGGGAGTCGGCGGGTTATGCGGCGGCGGTGCGGCAGTCCGCGCTGAAGGCGATCTGCGCGATACCGGGCCTGCTGTTCCAGCGCGCGGCCGGGGACTATGTACCCTGGCAATTTGATCTCGGCCGACTGCACGGCGAACTGTCGCCCGACAATGTCGCGGTCGCACGCGGCATTGCCCTGGCCTTGTCCCGCCTGCCGGCCGACAAGGCGCTGCCGCTGCTGGAATCGCTGGCAGGCGCGACGCTGATCAAGACAGGGCATTACGGACGCACCGTGCGTTCGCAAAAGACAGGGGCGGCCTGCGTCTGGTCGCTCGGCCAGTTGGGCACCGCGGACGCCGCCTATGCGCTCGGCCGCCTTCGCCGCAGGATCGACGACAAAGTGGTGATCAAGTCGATCGACAAGGCCCTGGAAGCGGCGGGCAGCAAGCTCGGCCTGTCGGGCGACGACATGCAGGAAATCGCCATGGCCGAGTACGGCATCGGCGATGGCGGGCTTCGTGTCGAGGAACTGGGCGGCGTTCGCGTCGAGTTGCGCGTTGTCTCGTCGGCCAAGGCCGAGTTGCGCAGCATCGACGCCAAGGGCAAGTCGAGCCGCGGCATCGCCAAGGATTTCAAGGCGGCACCCGGCGGTAGCGAAATGGCGGGCGAGTTGGAAGATGCGGCGAAGGACATCGCGCTGATCCTGCCGGAAGCGCGGCGCCGCATCGAGAGCGCCTGGCGCGACGGCCGCCACTGGAATTACCAGGGCTGGCAGGATCGGCTGATCGGCAATGGCCTGCTGCGCACGCTTTCCGAGCGCCTGATCTGGCGTTTTGTGGGTCCCAAGGGCGAGGCGTTCGTCGCCATGCCGCGCGACGGCGGGCTTGTCGATCATGCCGGCGTTCGCTGCCCGGTTCCAGGACCGGACTGGACGGTCCACCTTTGGCATCCGCTGGACAGCCCGGCCACGACCGTCGCCGCCTGGCGCGAGAGGCTTGCCAGGCAGACGATCCAGCAGCCCTTTATCCAGGCCTGGCGGCCGGTCTATGTCGTCACCGACGCCGAACTTGCCACGCAGAGCTATTCGAACCGCTTCGCCGCGCACATACTGGAGCAGGCTCCGGTCATGGCCATCCTGAAGAAGCGCGGCTGGACGGCGTACAACCGCAGCATGCACGGCAACAATGCCGAGCATGAACGCGTTCGGCTCATCCTGCCGCATCACGGCGTCGCCGCCGAGTTCTGGGTCGCCGGCATCGGCACGCGCGTGCAGGACATCGAGGCGGCGGAGCGCGGCGCCGCCCTCTACGCCTTCATCGCCACGGACCGTGTCGCCTTCTTCGCGCTCGATCCCAAGACCGGGCTGCCGAACGAGGTGCCCCTGTCCGTCGATGCAGTGCCTCCCCGCGCGTTCTGCGAGGCGATGTACGACATCGACAGCGTGATAGGCCGCACCTCGATCGGCAACGACCGCCACTGGCAGGATCGCGGCGGCGATGCCCGCCACCCGCTGTCGGAGCGGCCTGAATTCCTCGATTACCGCGAGCGCTATTCGGCGGGACAGGCCAGCGGCCTGGCAAAGGGTCGCCGCGATTTCATCGCCACCATCCTGCCCGGCCTCGCCATTGCCAACCAGGGCACGGTTACGGACGAGTTCCTGATCGTCGACGGCAAGCGCAAGACCTACAAGATCAACTTCGCGTCCGGGCACATCAGAATGGCGCCCAACGACCGCTATCTCTGCATCGTGCCGTCAAACGAGGCGACCGGGCCAAGGCCGGCCTACGTGCCGTTTGAGGGCGACGACATCCTGTCGGTCATCCTGTCCAAGGCAATGATGCTCGCCAATGACGACAAGATAACCGACGGCTCGATCCTCACGCAGATCGGGTGACGGCAAAAAGAAACCCGCGGGATCGCTCCCGCGGGTTTTTCCGACTTCCAGCCTCGAGCCTCAGCCGTGCGCGAGCACGGCGAGCAGCAGCAGGGCGACGATGTTGGTGATCTTGATCGCCGGATTGACGGCCGGGCCGGCGGTGTCCTTGTAGGGATCGCCGACCGTGTCGCCGGTGACCGAGGCCTTGTGCGCCTCCGAACCCTTCAGGTGCTTGACGCCGTCCTTGTCGGTGAAGCCGTCCTCGAACGATTTTTTGGCGTTGTCCCAGGCGCCGCCGCCCGAGGTCATCGAGATGGCGACGAACAGACCGTTGACGATGACGCCGAGCAGCGAGGCGCCAAGTGCTGCAAAGGCCGAGGCCTTCGAGCCCGAGATCAGAAGCACGCCGAAATAGACCACAAGCGGCGCCAGCACCGGCAGCAGCGACGGGATGATCATCTCGCGGATCGCCGCCCTGGTCAGAAGGTCGACGGCGCGGGCGTAGTTGGGCTTCGAGGTGCCGGCCATGATGCCCTTGTCCTCGCGGAACTGCTTGCGCACTTCCTCGACGATCGAGCCGGCAGCGCGGCCGACGGCGGTCATGGCGATGCCGCCGAACAGATACGGGATCAGGCCGCCGAAGATCAGGCCGGCGACGACGTAGGGG
>NZ_RZOS01000372.1:0-5782 GCF_004022605.1 Mesorhizobium sp. M4B.F.Ca.ET.089.01.1.1 | reverse complement strand
CGGCGCGGATCGGCTGGCCCTTGCCCTGCCGGAGCCGCAGCGAATTGATGATGGTCGGTCCGAAGATGAAGACGATCAGCGCCGAGGTGATCAGCGCCCCGCCGGTGCGGAAGGTGATGTAGCGAAAGACGTTGAAGACAGAAATCTTGTCCGCAAAATCGACGAGCAATGTGAACATGAAATTCTGTCCCCCGGACCCGACCCCTAGGTCTGTTCAATGGTTGTGGCTTGCGCCGGAAATTTGCCGAGCAACGCTTCGACCAGCTTTGAAAACCCGATGCCTTTCGACGACTTGACCATCACCACGTCGCCAGGCCGCAGCGCCGACAGCAACAGCGGCTTCAGTTCCTCGGCGCCGGCGCGGTATTCGGCCTTGACGTCGCTCGGCAGTATGTCGGCGAGCGCCCGCATTTCGGGACCGCCGAGAAAGACGGTTTGCGTGCCCGTGCCGATGATCAGTTCGGCAAGCGCGGCATGCAGCTTCGCCGAATGGCTGCCGAGCTCGAGCATGTCGCCGAGCACGGCGATGCGCCTGCCCTCGCCCGACACCGGCGTCGCGTTGAGCAGCGCCATGGCGGCGGCCATCGACGCCGGATTGGCGTTGTAGCTCTCGTCGATCAGCGTGATCGGTCCTTTCGGATGGCGCAGTACGTGGCGCTTGCCGCGACCGCGCTCGGCCGACAGATCGGCCAGCGCCGCGGCCGCCTTGTCGAGATCGGCCCCGACCAGTTGCGCGGCGCCCAGCACGGCCAGCACATTCTGCACCATGTGGCGGCCGGGCGCGCCGACGCGGGCGACGATCTCCCGCCCGCCGATCTTGGCGGTAATGACGGAATGGTCGGCATTGAGCTCGCATTTGACCAGCCGGAAGGTCGAGCGGGCATTCTCGCCGAAGCCGAAGACATGCTCGACGCCTGCCGCCTTCGCCATCTTGTCGAGCAGTTTCCAACGGGAATCGTCGCGGTTGAGCAGGACCGCGCCATCCGGCTCCAGCCCCTCGAAGATCTCGGCCTTGGCCTCGGCGATCTCGTCGAGGTTGCGGAAGAAGCCGAGATGCGCGGCGGCGATCAGCGTGACGATCGCGACATGCGGCCGGACCATGTTGACCAGCGGCCGGATTTCGCCCGGATGGTTCATGCCGATCTCGAACACGGCGTAGTCACAATCCTCGGGCATCCGCGCCAAGGTCAGCGGCACACCCCAGTGGTTGTTGAAGGATTGCGCCGAGGCATGCACCTTGCCGACCGCCGACAGCACATGGCGCAGCGCCTCCTTGGTGGTGGTCTTGCCGGCCGAGCCGGTCACCGCGATGACCCTGGCCTTGGAGCGGGCCCGCGCGGCGACGCCCAGTCTTTCCAGCGCCACCAGCACGTCCTCAACGACGATCATCGGCGCCGTCAGCCGTCCGAGGGACGGCAGCTTGCCCTCGGCGACCACCAGCACGCCGGCGCCTGCCTTGACGGCGGCGGTCGCGAAATCATGGCCGTCCATCGTCTCGCCCTTGATGGCGAAGAAGGCGTCCCCCAACTCAAGGCTGCGGCTGTCGATCGAAATGCCCGATATGCCTTGCGGCATGACGCCGATCGGCCGTCCGCCCATTGCGTCGACCAGCGCCTCGGAGGTCCAGAGCAGGCTCATGCGGCGCGCTCCCTGAGCGCCGCGCGAACTTCCTCGTGATCCGAGAAATGCAGTGTCTCGGTGCCGATGGTCTGGCCTTCCTCATGCCCCTTGCCGGCCACGATCAGCGTGTCGCCGGCGTGGAGCATGGCCACCGCCTCGTGGATCGCCTTGCGCCGGTCGCCGATCTCGATGGCGCCGGGCGCGGCGGCAAGGATCGCGGCGCGGATCGTCTCGGGCACTTCCGAACGCGGATTGTCATCGGTGACGATGACGACGTCGGCGAGCCGCGTGGCGATCTCGCCCATGATCGGCCGCTTGCCGCGATCGCGGTCGCCGCCGCAGCCGAACACGACGATGACCCGGCCGGTGGTGAACGGCCTCACCGAGGCCAGCACGTTTTCCAGCGCATCCGGTTTGTGGGCATAGTCGACATAGACCGGTGCGCCGTTCGCAGTCGTGCCGACGAGGTCGAGCCGGCCCGGCGCACCCTTCAATTTCTCCAATGCCATCAGGGCTTTGGCGACAGGCGTTCCAGTGGATATGGCAAGTCCCGCCGAAACCAGCGCGTTGGCGATCTGGAAGTCGCCGGCCAGTGGCAGGTCGATTTCGTGGAGCACGCTGTCGACCTCGACCTCGGCCCGCTGCCGGTGGCGTTCGTGCTCGACCCGCTTCAGTCTGAGGAAATCGCCATGGCGGCCGACGGTCAGCACGTCGAGCCCTGCGGCCTTTGCCGCACGGACCGTCGGTTCCGACCATGGATCGTCGGCGAAGATGACGGCCGGCGCGCCTTTGGGCAGCAGCGTGTCGAACAGGCGCAATTTGGCGCGGTGATAGTCCTCGACCGTCGGATGGTAGTCCATATGGTCGCGGCCGAGATTGGTGAAACCGCCGGCGGCAAGCCTGACACCGTCGAGCCGGCGCTGGTCGAGGCCGTGGCTGGAAGCCTCCATCGACGCATGGGTGACGCCGGCATCGGCCAATTCCTTGAGCAGGAGGTGCAGCGCCGCCGGATCCGGCGTCGTCAGCGAACCATACTCGTTGCGCCCTGGCGCCACGACGCCGGTGGTGCCGATCGAGGCGGCGGCGAGGCCGGCCTGCTCCCAGATCTGCCGGGTGAAGGCGGCGACCGAGGTCTTGCCGCTGGTGCCGGTCACCGCCACCATCGTTTGAGGTTGCTTGCCGAAGAAGCGGGCGGCGCTCAGCGCCAATGCCAGCCGCGGGTCGTCGACGGAAAAGACCGGAACCGATAGGTCGGAAATGGCGCTTCCCTTGCCCGCCACGATGGCCAGAGCACCGCGCTTTGCGGCATCAGCGGCGTAGGCAGCGCCGTCGGCCTTGCTGCCGGCGAGCGCGAAAAAGACGACGCCGGTCTTGACCGTGCGGGAATCCGAGGAAATCCCGGTGACCTCCAGGTCGGGGGAAGCTGTTCCCTCGACAGGCAGGATACCGGCTAGTTCTTTCAGCTGCATCGGGTCCCGTTCATAGCAACAAAATAGCGCGCAGTTGCCGGCGCGCCCCAAGAATCACTGATAGGAAACCAGCGTTGCACCATTTTCATGGCTGAAATCTGGCTTCACGCCAAGCATGGCAGCCGAACGGCGGATAATGTTTCCCGCCATGACGCCCGCATTCGAGGCCGCGGTCGCTCCCATGCCGGGCTTTTCCGGCTTCGGCTCGTCAGCGATCGTCAGCACGATGTATTGCGGATCGTCCATCGGGAAGGCGGCGACGAAGGCGTTGAAATTCTTCTCCTTGGAGTAGCGGCCGTTGACGACCTTCTCTGCCGTGCCGGTCTTGCCGCCGACGCGGTAGCCCGGCACCCTGGCGCTCTTGCCCGAGCCCTTCTCGGCATTGAGCGCATAGAGATAGCGCATGCCTTCGACGGTCTTTTCGCTGACCACCTTCTTTGCAACTTCCATCGCCTGCTGCGCCGTGCGCGGCAGGAAAGTCGGTTCTATCAGGAAGCCGCCATTCATCAGCGCGGCGCAGCCCACCGCCGTCTGCAGCGGCGTCGTCGACACGCCGTGGCCGAAGGCGATGGTGATCGAATTGACCTGCTTCCACACTTTGGGCTCGGTCGGCCGCGCCACTTCCGGCAATTCCGTCTGCATCTTCTCGAGCACGCCCAGGCGATGCAGGAATTCGCGGTGTCCCTCGATGCCGACCGCCTCGGCCTCCTTGGCCGAACCGATGTTGGAGGAATAGATGAACACCTCCGGCACCGACAGCACGCGGCCCTTGCTGTGGAAGTCGTGGATCGTCTGGCGGCCGATCCTGATCGGGCGCGTAGCGTCGAACCGGCTTTCCAGCGTCACCTTGCCGGAATCCAGCGCCATGGCGGTGGTGAAGCTCTTGAAGGTCGAGCCCATTTCATAGAGGCCGGCCGACATACGGTTCAACCGGTCCTTGTCCTGGGCATTGTAGGGATTGTTGGGATCGAAATCCGGCACCGAGGCCATCGCCATCACTTCGCCGGTCTTCACGTTGAGGACGACGGCGCCCGCCGCAATCGCATGGAACCGCTCCATGCCGTTGGCCACCTCGTCGCGCACGACGTTCTGGACGCGCAGGTCGATCGACAGTTGCACCGGCTTCAGGTCCCTGGCCACGGCCAGGCCCGACGCCTGCAGGTCGGTCAAACCCTGGTCGTCGATATATTTCTCCATGCCGGAGATGCCCTGATTGTCGATGTTGGTGAGACCGACGATGTAGGACGAGGTTTCGCCGCTCGGATAGAAGCGGCGCTTCTCGGTGCGGAAACCGAAGCCGGGGATGCCGAGCTGCATGATGTCGGACTGCTGCTTCGGCGTCAGCTGCCGCTGCAGCCAGACGAAGCCGGCTCCGCTCTTCAGCTTGTGATAGGTCTGCTCGTAGTCGATCTCGGGCAGCACGGTCGACAGCTTCTCGATCGCCTCGTCGGCGTCGACGATGCGGCGCGGTTCGGCAAACAGCGAGGCGGTCTTGATGTCGGTCGCCAGCACCTCGCCATTGCGGTCGACGATGTCAGGCCGCGACGCCGTGACACGGTTCTGCGGCCCGCCCGACATGTCGGGGCTCTGGAAGCCGAGATAGACCAACCTGCCGGCGATGGCCGAATAGATGCCGAAGAACACCGCCATCGTCATCACGATGCGGGTCCTGGCCCTGCCGCCGGTCGCCTTGCGGGCGCCCTCGACGACGATCGAGCCGTCGTCGCCCTGCTTCTTGCGGCGCTTCAGCAGACTTCCGAGCGTCGAGAATTTGGCGATCATTGCACGATGCCTCCGGTCACGACCGGGTCCTTGGCCCCCTTGGGCCCATTGTCGGAATTATCGGCCATGCCGCCCAGCCGCTGCGACGAGAGGTCCTCGATGGTGACCGGCTTTGCCGGCAGATCGTCGAGATTGACGATCTGGCGCGCATTGACCGGCTCCAGCCCGAGCTGCGACTTGTAGATTTCGGCGAGCTTCTGCAGGCGCGAAGGCTGCGTGAGCAGGCTCCAGTCGGCCTTGAGCAGGTCGATCGTGTCCTCCTCGTAGCGGATCTGCGCCTCGATCTTCTGCACCGAAGCCAATTGCTCCTCAGCCTCGCGCTTGGTCTTGTAGGTCAAGGCCGCCGCCGAAACCATGACGGCGATCAGGACTATGTCGCTGGTACGAAACACGTGCTTACCTCTCCCCCGGCCGCTCGACGGCGGGAAGCTTTGGAAGGCCGAAAATCGAAAAATCGCCGGCGCGCGCCGGCGCCTCGCTGCGGATCGCCGCGCGCAGCCTGGCCGAACGCGCCCTGGGATTGGCGGCGATCTCGGCCTCGCCAGGCGTCACACCGCCTCCCGACTTCCTGAACGTCGCCGGACGCGCCTGCGCCTCTGGCATATGGCGCGAGCCGCTCGCGGCCTCCGCCCGATCGGCGATGAAACGCTTGACGATGCGGTCCTCCAGGGAATGGAAGGTCACCACGGCGAGCCGGCCGCCCGGCTTCAGCGCGCGCTCGGCCGCGAACAGCGCCTTGGCCAGTTCGCCTAGCTCGTCATTGACGAAGATGCGCAACGCCTGGAAGACGCGGGTCGCCGGATGGATCTTGTCCTTCGGCGCGCGGCCGATATGCGTCTCGATCGCGTCGACCAGATCGAGCGTGCGCTCGAATGGCCGCTTCTCGCGCCGGCTCTCGATCATGCGGGCGA
>NZ_RZOS01000371.1:0-5784 GCF_004022605.1 Mesorhizobium sp. M4B.F.Ca.ET.089.01.1.1 | reverse complement strand
AAATTTACTCAACGTCAGCTCCTCGCGGAGGCCGGCATTCCAATACCTGCTTATCGCTTAGCAGCGAATGCAGCGGAGGTTGAAATCTCTGCCGCCGAGATCGGCCTGCCGGTGATTCTGAAGCCAGCCATAGGCAGCGGCAGCATCGGTGTGCGATTATGCAGCACCGTCGATGAGTTAGCCGAACATACCACCTACCTATTGGGTGGGAAGCACATTTGGCGATCTTCGCCGAGGATACTTGTTGAAGAATACGCGAATGGTCCGCATTATATCGCTCAGATAATGGGAAATGAGGTCGTTGCGATTGCCGCCGCTGACTACGGCCCCCCACCGCATTTCGTCTTTCATAGCGGCACCCAGCCAGCCTCGCTGACAGATGACGAGCACGAGCGAATCGCCGACGTTTCGCTGAGCTGCTTGCGAATTCTCGGCCTTGGCTGGGGTCCCACGAATGTTGAACTCCGGTGGACGAAGCTTGGCCCTGTCGTCATTGAAGTGAATCCGCGACTTTTGGGCGGGACGGGTTCTCAATTGGTTCGGCTGGCTTATGGAGTCGATCTTATCACCGAACACATCAAGCTTGCCGTCGGCCACGAATGGGATTTGCGCAGAAGGCATTCACACATTGTGGCCGTCCGGGTCCTAATTCCTGACCGTGATGGCATCGTCGATTGGATCCATGGCGGCAGTCAGGCTGCTGCTGTACCGGGTGTCGCAGAGGTGCAATTTTGTGTCGAGCCCAATACCCCTATCGTGAGGAAAGGCGACTATCGAGATCGCATGGGACATGTCATAGCCGCTTCACCCGACCGTGTCCGGACCGAGGCGATAATTCAGCGTGCGGTGAACTTAATCAGTTGGTCGATCTCTCCATTTCCGTGAACAAAGACAATCATCAGCCCCTCAAGTCGCCGCACCAGGGGAAGCTATTGAAGAGGAAACTTGTAGTGCAAAATCAAGTGCGGTCGTCGCAAAGTGAATGATACCTAATTTTGTTTCTGGGAACCTCTAGGCAATTGAACTTATCTGCGGTGGACAATTGTCTTCTGATTTTTTGCGGCGGCTATGTCGCGCGAGTAATTCCCAGGCCACAGCAAGAGGATAGCCGCGGTGTTAGAGCAACCAGCCCTGCCCCCCCCTCCGCTCGTCGGACCCCGTTCTGCCGAGACTTTCGGCCGGGCGCGCAGGGTTTTCCCGGACGGCACCACGCGGATCACTATCGAGCGCGATCCCATTCCCCGCTACATGCATCACGGAGAGAGTGCGTTTCTTGTCGACGTTGATGGCCGTCGTCTCCTAGACCTCAACGGCAACTTCACGACCCTCATCCATGGCCACGCCTTCCCGCCCGTGATCGAGGCCGTGACGCAGCAGCTCAGAAGCGGATGCTGCTTCGCCAACCCGACCGAGATTGAAATCGATCTTGCTGAGCTTCTCTGCGCCCGAATTCCGCATCTTGACCGCATCCGCTTCGTCAATACCGGTACCGAGGCGGTCATGTTTGCGATTAAGGCGGCGCGGGCGTTCACGGGACGTCCCGCCATTGCCAAGATCGAGGGAGCCTATCACGGCGCCTACGACTGGGTCGAGGTCAGCCAGGCTGCAACGCCTCAAACGTGGGGCGATCCCGAACATCCCGCGCCCACTCTTTCTTATCGCGGCATGCCGCCAGCTGTGCTCGATGACGTTGTGATTTTGCGCTTCAACAACGCCGAGGGCGCGCGCCGGCTGATCACGGAACATGCAGGGCGTCTCGCAGCCGTCCTCGTTGATCCCATGCCGAGCCGCAGTGGGCTCATTTCGCCCACGCCGGATTTCGTATCCGCCATCCAAGAGACGGCCCGTCGTCACGGTATCCTTGTTATCAGCGACGAGGTTCTCAACCTCCGACAGGGTTACGAAGGCGCCTCTGCGCTCTATGGGCTCGCCCCCGATCTCTTCGCGCTCGGCAAGATCATTGGCGGCGGGCTCCCCATCGGCGCGATCGGAGGCCGCAGCGAGGTGATGGCAGTCTTCGAGGCCGCATCAGGCGGTCCTGCTCTGCCGCAGGGCGGCACCTTTTCAGCCAATCCGCTCTCGATGGCAGCAGGACTCGCCGCGATGGAAGCCCTCGACCGCGCTGCCTTCGATTACCTCGAGCGGCTGGGGGACAAACTGCGAAACGGGCTCGAACGCATCATCGCGCGGCACGGCGCCCCTTTCAGCGTCACTGGAGCCACTTCCCTCTTTCGCCTTCACCCGCGGCGCAAGCCGCCGCGAGAGTTCCGAGAAAGTTTCCTTACCCTACAGGAGGTGGCCGTGATGACGGAATTAACTCGCTTCTTCGCCACGGAAGGCATCATTCTGCCCAAAGCGGCCGCCGCTTGCCTCTCAACACCGATGGGGGAGGATGAGATCGCCTTCGTCGCAAATGCTTTCGACCGCTTCCTAATTCAGCGCGCGGCGCTCCTCGACACTATCACGGGTTAGATCATGGAAGAAACCGTCGCACAGGCGATCGCGCGTGCGTTGAAGCCCTTGTTTGGCCAGAGCCTGCCGTCTGCCGTCCTCCTCGCCTGCGGTACGATTGGCATCCCGCCAGCTCGCCTACCGGCAGGAGAAGATGGGGGGCGCCATGGCAGACGACTTTGAACGCGTCTTAAGCAGGATTGCAGTGGTTACCACCCAAAACGGGCCGCCCGCGGCCATCCTCGTGCCATCACTTCCGGAGGCTTTCAAGGCGAGCCTGTCGGAACGCGCACCAACCAGAATGGAACAGACAGTTGGCGCCAGATCACGCCTGGCGCGTGCAACATCCATATCGGCGTCGATCCAACCGAGGTCGGTTGCACCTACGAGGCGCTGTGCCTCGTGGTCCATGCTGCGGTCACGATCAACGCTCTTTGTCAAATCCTCCAACACATCGACCTGTGGCGCCGCCGCGCCGATGGTACGCAACTGCGTGTCCGTCGTCGTAATCGTGCTAAAGAATGGCGTGCTCGGCTTCCAAAGGCATGCCGAAGCAATGCCGTTAGGACCCTGTACGAGCGCCTGCCATTTCGCTCCAGTCGACCACGCAGCAATCGCCCGGGCGTGCGGTTGCGGCGCGACCGTCGTCAGGGTACCGGACGACATAGGGCCTGCTCTCGAGGCGCTCGCCTCTGAAAGGCCGTGGCTAGTCAAGGTCGTCGCCGCCCCCAACGCCCATCCTGCTCTTTCCCTTTTCGGCGGCGCGGTTGACCAGAACGTCGTGCGCGACGTGGGTTCCGTTTGATGACGACAGAAAACACCAAATCAATGGGCGTTGCGGTCGTCACCGGCGGGGCAACCGGGATCGGGTTTGCGACCGTCGCGCATCTAATCGACGCTGGCTGGCGCGTCGCTTTCTTCAGCCAGACGAGAGAGCGGGTGGAGGCTGCCGCTGTCGATCTACGCGCCCGTTTTCCAGCTTGGAATATCCACGCCGACACGGTCGACCTCCGTGACGAACGCGGCGTCTGCCGGTTCTTCGCCAATGTCCGCGAGCGGTGGGGAACGGTATCCGCGCTTGTCTGCAATGCTGGCTACTCGCCGAAAGGTCCAAACGATCAGCGTGTCGCTCTCGGCCATATGCCGCTTGCCAAATGGGATGATGTTATCCGGGTGAACCTCACGGGCGCCTTCCTCTGTTGCCGCGAGGTGTTGCCCGGTATGGCGGAAGCCCGGCAAGGCCGTATCGTCCTGATCAGTTCACTCGCGGCGCGTACGCAGCCGAAGATCGCCGGAGCGAGCTACGTTGCCTCGAAGAGCGCGCTTGCAGGGCTCGCCCGGTCGATCATGAGCGAATACGCCGGGCTTGGTATCACGGTGAACACGATCTGCCCTGGCCGTGTCTTAAGCAATATGACGGGACCGCCCGAGAGGCCCGGAAACCGCGCTGCACTCGCGCGGATCCCGATCGGCCGGCTCGGCAGGCCCGAAGACATCAGCCGCGTCATTAAGTTTCTTGTTCGCTCGGATTCCGACTTCATTAACGGCGCCATCATCGATGTCAACGGCGGTGAGTTCGCCCCCTCTTAATCTGTCGGCCGGCGGCACAAACCATTCAGTGACGAAGGACGCGGCGCCGGCCACTCCCGCACATTCTGCGCATGCGCGAACTTACGGACCTGCTGCACTAGGGGCCATGGCGAACGCCTGGAACAGGCTGCCTTCGGACAGGGCCGTGGTCAAGCCAAGCGAGCCCTGGCATCACGCGCACGGCGGCGACTTCTCACATCCGAAGGCCACCATGACAGGATCTCGGCCGCGTCGTTCCAAGGACGCCTCATTGGCGGGAGGTGGTGGCCGATAGCGACAGCGGATGCTCGACAGCAGCGAGGACGTGCTCAGCCGTCAACGCCTCGAGGTTTTGGCTTCAGGCGATGCTTCTGGCCGCGCGTGCGGAGAATGAGAGGCTCCGCCAAATCATCAAGGAGTTGCAGCGCTATCGCTTCGGGCCAAGGGCGGAGGGCCTGCCCGAGGACCAGTTGCTTCTGGGCCTGGATGGCCAGCAGGTAGAGGCGGAGGGCTTCGCCGGCACCGAAGCCGCGGACCCATCAAAGCGGTTTGGCGCATTTGCCGCCGCGTCTTCATGGGATGACCTTCGGCGACAATCGATGCGATCGGCGCAACGACGCCCGTCGACATCCGCGATCGAGCCCTGCTGCTACTCGCCACGACGGGCATTCGCAACGGTGAGCTACGCGCCATTCAGCTGCAGGATATCGACTGGCGTGCTGGCGAGGTATCGGTCCGGCGCACCAAGGGCAAGCGGGATCGGGTGGCGCCGCCGCTCGAGGAGACCGGCGCCGCGCTCGCCGACTACGTCCTGCGCGCTCGACCGAAGGTGGATAGTCCGTATCTGTTCCTGTCCTTCACGCCGCCCGTGGCAGCATTCAAATGCGCGTTTGCGACATGGCGGGGTTGAACTCGGGCGAGTCGCAGGTGCGCATCTCCTGCGCCACAGTCTTGCTACCCAGCTCGTCAAGCAGTGAAGGCCGGTCAACGAGGTCGTCGATCTTCTAGGGCACCGAAGCATCAACACAACGCCATTGTACGTAAAGGTCGCCACCTCGCAGCTTGCCGAGGTCGCACTTGCGAACATTCGACCTGTCATGGCAGCTTACGATGGTGAGTGTGCCCGATCCGATACACGTTTTCCGTGCTCTTTGATTCGCCGAGAGCGATGCGGTCGTGAGCGGCAGCTCTTTTTGCGACAAGATGATCAAAGGCATGACGGCTCCGCAAGCAGCCCAGTCTCACGCCGGGCTTTGCGAAGTCGCAGCCTTCCTTTTTCAGCTCATGTTGACCAGTCCCGAGAGCGGGAAGTGTCGCATCCTTCGCATACTAAATGGTTTGCTACATATGGAGTGGCATGACGATTGTTCTAGAATTCAAATTGAATCGGCCCTTTGTACATAGTCTGCCTTCCTAGAATCAGACAAGTGGGCGGGGCGCTTCATAGACGCTGTAACCGAAACGTGATTCGCTCGGCCGGCGGCGGGCGAATCGAGGGACGGCGAATGTCGGGGCCACGCGAGAAGCGCGAGACGGGAGAGCAGGACCTGTTCCGCTCCAGGCTCGACCAGATCATCAGCATGAAGCACGAGCTGGTGCGGCTGGCGGATGCGATCGACTGCCCGATGCTGGAGGAGCGTTTTGGCGCGGTCTATTCGGACGGCCCCCGCATGCCGCCGCTGCCGACCCGGCTGATGGCGGGGCTGGCGATCCTCAAGCACACCTTCAACCTGTCCGACGAGGTGCTGTGCGAGCGCTGGGTGG
>NZ_RZOS01000370.1:0-5833 GCF_004022605.1 Mesorhizobium sp. M4B.F.Ca.ET.089.01.1.1 | reverse complement strand
GAAAAGGCCTATGGCAATATCGGCGTCGCCAAGATCGCCGGCGACAAGGCCGCCCTGCTCAAGGATCTTGAGCTGGCGCTGTTCGCCGGCAAGATCGCCGCCTACGCGCAGGGTTTCGCGGTGATGAGCGGCGCCTCGAAGGAATTCAACTGGAACCTGCCGATGCCGACCATCGCCAAGATCTGGCGCGCCGGCTGCATCATCCGCTCGCAGATGCTGGACACGATGGCCGAGGCGTTCGGCTCTGGCAGCGCGTCAACCAATCTTCTGATGGCGTCGGCCTTCATCGCCATGATGCAGGAGGCGCATCCGTCACTGCGCAGGATCGTGGCGCGGGCGTCCGAAGCCGGCTCGCCGGTGCCGGCGCTGTCGTCGGCGTTGGCCTATTTCGACAGCTACCGTCAGGGCCGCGGCACCTCCAACCTGATCCAGGCGCAACGTGATTTCTTCGGCGCGCACGGCTTCGAGCGCATCGGCGAGCAGGGCGCGTTCCATGGACCCTGGGGCAGCGGCGCGGCCTAAGGGCAGGTAAGGCCGGCCTGCAAATGGCGGCCTCCTGCGCTTCTACTCCGGTTCTCGGAAGCCACCCAGTTTGGTCGCTTCGCGCCCGTCTTCGACTCCGACTCGGCCTGACCTGTCTCTCAAGTCGCGCCAATCAGCCGCGATAGGGCAGAACCTCGCTCGGCTTGCTCAGCGATTGCAGCGAGCCGGGTTCGGAGCCGCCGATCCAGCCGAGCACCGAGCGGGCCAGCTCGGAGCCGGCGAGGCGGAAGTTCTCGTTGACGACCAGCAGTTCCCGCCGGAACAGATGCAGCAGTTCCGAAGACTGCTTCGACACCACGTCGACGTCGCGGCCGAGCTTCAGGCCGGCATCCTCGATGCCGGCGACGACGGCGAGCGTCGCCGCGGCGGCGCTGCTGACGAAGCCGTCCGGCCGGTCCCGGCGCTGCATCAACTGCGCCGTCCGCATCCTGATCTGCTCGATCGACTGGTCGATGGACACGGTGTTGAACGGCACCTCGCTGGCGCCGACGTCACTCAGCGCGTCGGCAAAGCCGTTCAGCGTATGGCCATAGTAGGTGAGGCCGACCGGTGGCGTCACAAGGGCGAGCCGGCTGCGGCCGATGCCGGCGAGATAGCGCACCGCCTCGCCTGCGAAGGCGTAGTTGTCGAAATCATGGTAGGGGTGCACGAGCCCCATGTCGGTGCGGCCGTGCGTGGCAAAGGGAATGCCGCGCTCCAGCATGTAGCGGGCGCGCGGATCGTCCGGCTGGGTGCGCGAAATGATGATGCCGTCGGCCGAGCCCGTCTCGACCAGATAGCGTATCGGATCCAGCGGATCCTGCGAGCGCGAATAGGGCGTGACGATCAGGTGATAGGGTGTGTCGGCGATCACCTCCGAGACACCGTAGATGATGTCCGAAACAAAGCTCATGATCTCGCGCTCGGTGTTGAGCACGAGGCTGATGACATTGGTCTTGCCGGTCCTGAGGCGCACGCCGGCGCGGTTCGGCCGGTAGCCGATCTGCCTGGCGACAAGCTGAACGCGGCGCCTGGTCTCGGCGCCGATTTCGGGGGCATCCTTCAAGGCGCGCGACACGGTGGTGACGCCCAGCCCCGTCATGAAGGCAAGCGTCTTCAGCGTCGGCCTGGCCGGCGCTTCGCCATCCCTGTCCGTCTGGTCCCTGTCCATATCGTCCCGCCCGTCAGGCGCATAGCAGTCACCGGGCCGGCCGGCAATCGCCGCTATCGTCAGGCGGGCAGTCCCCGTCCGACAAAACCCCCATACACTGAAACGTTACAGATTGTCACGACCGTTGTCTGTTCCGGGCTAGGTCTGCCTTTTCCTGGCGTGCTCTCCCGGCTCGGAAAGTCGTTGGGAATCAGCGCGGAAGGCGTTTCGGGCAAGTTTTTTGCCAGCTTCAAGCGTTTTGCAGCGCAGCTTTGCGTGTTGCGGTGCACAAACTCGTGGCTGGCGGAACTATTTTGTTCGCGCTCCGAAAAATATCGAAGCGGCGTTTGCGTGAGGGGTTGCGCATGTCGTGCAATTGCCGTATCGAAAATCTGTAACGTTTCAGATTCTTGGGAGGAACCGAAATGCGATACAAAATCCTGACTGCTGCGCTGGCGGCGACGGCCGCGCTGCAGTTCGCCGGTCCGGCGGCCGCGACCGATCTGGAAGTCACCCATTGGTGGACGTCCGGCGGCGAAGCGGCGGCTGTCGCCGAGTTGGCCAAGGCCTTCGACGCAACGGGCAATCACTGGGTCGACGGCGCCATCGCCGGTTCCGGCGGCACGGCGCGGCCGATCATGATCAGCCGCATCACCGGCGGCGACCCGATGGGCGCCACCCAGTTCAACCACGGCAGGCAGGCGGAAGAGCTGGTGCAGGCCGGCCTGATGCGCGACCTCACCGATATCGCCACCAAGGGCAAATGGACGGAAGTCGTGCGGCCGAAGAGCCTGCTCGACAGCTGCACCATCGACGGCAAGATCTATTGCGTGCCGGTCAACATCCATTCCTGGCAATGGTTGTGGCTGTCGAACGCGGCCTTCGAAAAGGCCGGCGTGCCGGTGCCGAAGAACTGGAATGAATATGTGGCGGCCGCCCCCGCGCTGGAGAAGGCAGGCATCATCCCGCTCGCCGTCGGTGGGCAGCCCTGGCAGGCCTCCGGCGCCTTCGACGTGCTGCTCGCGGCTGTCGGCGGCACCGATACCTTCCTCAAGGTGTACAAGGACAAGGATGCGAAATTCGCCGCCGGGCCCGAGGTCGCCAAGGTGTTCAAGGCCGCGGACGATGCCCGCAAGATGGCGAAGAACACCAATGTGCAGGACTGGAACCAGGCAACCAATCTCGTCATCACCGGCAAGGCTGGTGGCCAGATCATGGGCGACTGGGCGCAGGGCGAATTCCAGGTCGCCGGCCAGACCGCCGGCAAGGACTATACCTGCCTTCCGGGCCTTGGGCTGAACGAGGTGATTGCCACCGGCGGCGATGCCTTCTACTTCCCGCTGCTGAAGGACGCCGACAAGTCCAAGGCGCAGGAAGTGCTGGCCGAAACGCTGCTCGATCCCAAGACGCAGGTTGCCTTCAACCTGAAGAAGGGCTCGCTGCCGGTGCGCGGCGACGTCGACCTGCAAGCGGCGAATGACTGCATGAAGAAGGGCCTCGACATCCTGGCCAAGGGCAGCGTCATGCCCTGGACCGACCAGTTGATGTCGCAGGACAGCCAGAAGCAGAAGGAGGATCTCTTCTCCGAATTCTTCGCCAAGCCGGACTTGACCGTAGAAGACGCGCAGAAGCGTTTCGCCGACATCATCGCTTCGGCGGACTGATTGGTTTTGCCGACTGTTTACGGCGCCCCCGCCAGCTCCTGGCCCCAGCCTATCCGGGGTCAGGAGCGTGATGTCGTCATTGCCCCAGCCCGGCTGTCGAGATGAGCAAGAGCGAACGCCCCAACCAGCTTTTCCGCAACCTCAATGCGAAGGTCGCCTCGATCCCGATGATCCTCACCGCGCTGGTGGTTTTCGTCGGCGGCACCGCATGGACGGTGCTCTATTCCTTCACCAACTCGAAACTGCTGCCGCGGCTCAACTTCGTCGGCCTCGACCAGTATTACCGGTTGTGGGGGACGCCGCGCTGGCTGATCTCGATCGAGAACCTCTTGATCTATGGCGTCATTTCGCTGGTGTTCTCGCTGGCGATCGGCTTCATCCTGGCCGCGCTGCTCGACCAGAAGATCCGCTTCGAGGACACATTCCGCACCATCTTCCTTTATCCCTTCGCGCTCTCCTTCATCGTCACCGGTCTGGTGTGGCAGTGGCTGCTCAATCCGGACTTCGGCATTCAGGGCGTGGTGCGAAGCCTTGGCTGGACAAGCTTCAGCTTCGATCCGCTCTACAATTCCAGCATCGTCATCTACGGCATATCGATCGCGGCCCTATGGCAAGGCACCGGGCTCGTAATGTGCCTGATGCTCGCCGGCCTGCGCGGCATCGACGAGGATATCTGGAAGGCAGCCCGGGTGGACGGGATCCCGATGTGGAAGACCTATCTGTTCATCGTCATTCCGATGATGCGGCCGGTCTTCATCACCACGCTGGTCATCATCGCCGCCGGCATCGTCAAGGTCTATGACCTGGTGGTGGCCCAGACCAGCGGCGGGCCAGGCATCGCCTCCGAGGTGCCGGCAAAATACGTCTACGACTACATGTTCTTCGCCCAGAACCTCGGCCAGGGTTTTGCCGCATCGACCATGATGCTGTTGTCGGTGGTGATCGTCATCGTGCCGTGGGCCTATCTCGAATTCGGAGGCAAGAAGCGTGTCTGAGCTTGCCATCCCCCTGCCCAGCACCGCCGCTGCCCTCAGGCGCGAAGCCACGGGACCAAGCGGGCCGAAGCCGCGGCACGTGTTCTCGCGCCGCAACATCTTCCTCTATGGCACGCTGATCGTGGTGGCGGTCTACTACCTCCTGCCGCTCTATGTGATGGTCGTCACCTCGCTCAAAGGCATGCCGGAGATCCGCCTCGGCAACATCTTCTCGCCGCCGCTGGAGATCACCTTCGAGCCTTGGGTCAAGGCGTGGTCGCAGGCTTGCACCGGCCTCAATTGCGACGGGCTCTCGCGCGGCTTCTGGAATTCGGTGCGCATCACCGTCCCCTCGGTGATCCTGTCGATCGCGATCGCCTCGGTAAACGGCTATGCGCTCGCCAACTGGCGCTTCAAGGGCGCCGACACCTTCTTCGTCATCCTCATCGTCGGCGCCTTCATCCCCTATCAGGTGATGATCTACCCGATCGTCATCATCCTGCGCGAGATCGGCCTCTACGGCAGCCTGAGCGGCCTGGTGATCGTGCATTCGATCTTCGGCATGCCGATCCTGACGCTTCTGTTCCGCAACTATTTCTCGTCGATGCCGGAAGAGCTATTCAGGGCGGCACGCGTCGACGGCGCCGGCTTCTGGGGCATCTATCTGCGCATCATGCTGCCGATGTCGCTGCCGATCTTCGTCGTCGCCGTCATCCTGCAGGTCACCGGCATCTGGAACGACTTCCTGTTCGGCGTCGTCTACACGCGGCCGGACACTTATCCGATGACGGTGCAGCTCAACAATATCGTCAATTCGGTGCAGGGCGTGAAGGAGTACAACGTCAACATGGCCGCCACCATCCTGACCGGCCTCGTGCCGCTCATCGTCTACTTCATTTCCGGCAAGCTTTTCGTACGCGGCATCGCCGCCGGCGCGGTGAAAGGATGATGATGACGGACATTGCCAATCCCAGCGTGTCGATCCAGGATCTGTCGCTGAATTTCGGCGCCGTGTCGGTGCTGCAGACGCTCAACCTCGATGTCGCTGAGGGCGAGTTCATCGTGCTGCTCGGCCCGTCGGGCTGCGGCAAGTCGACCTTGCTCAACTGCATCGCCGGTCTGCTCGACATTTCGGACGGGCGCATCTTCATCAAGGGCAAGAACGTCACCTGGGAAGAGCCCAAGGACCGCGGCATCGGCATGGTGTTCCAGTCCTATGCTCTCTATCCGCAGATGACGGTGGAGAAGAATCTGTCCTTCGGTCTGCGCGTCGCCGGCGTGCCCAAGGACGAGATCGCCAGGCGTATCGCGCGCGCCGCCGAGATCCTGCAGATCGAGCCGCTCCTGCAACGCAAGCCGTCGGCGCTCTCCGGCGGCCAGCGCCAGCGCGTGGCGATCGGGCGCGCGCTGGTGCGCGACGTCGACGTGTTCCTGTTCGACGAGCCGCTTTCCAATCTCGACGCCAAGCTGCGCTCGGAACTGCGGGTCGAGATCAAGCTGCTGCACCGCAAGCTCGAGAACAC
>NZ_RZOS01000036.1:0-26251 GCF_004022605.1 Mesorhizobium sp. M4B.F.Ca.ET.089.01.1.1 | reverse complement strand
CGCGATTCCGCTGGCGCGCAGCCTCACGATCAGCCCTGCCCATGCCCTGAGCGAGATCAAGCGCGAAGATCTGCCCTCGCCGGCGACACCATCGGCCGATGACGACATGGCGCCGCCCGGCAGCGCCGTGCCGATGCCCGATCCGCTCGGCACGACCCCGCCCGCCACCAGCCAGCCGGGCAACGCGCCCGAGGAGAGCCAGCCGGAAGGGCCTGCGAACGACGGCGGTACCGCCAGCCCGAACTCCGACCCGGACGCACCGCCGCCGGAAGTCGTCTACGACCTCGCCAAGCTGCCGGAACCGGTCAGGCGCATGCATGATCTGATCGTCGAGGCCTGCCGGAGCGGCGACATCGAGAAGCTCAGGCCGCTGATCGGCAAGGGCGATTCGATGACACAGCTGTCGCTGGGCGACATCGAGGGCGATCCGATCACCTTCCTCAAGGGGCTTGCCGGCGACTCGGAGGGTCAGGAGATCCTCGCCATCATGGAAGAGGTGCTGAGCGCCGGCTACGTCCATGTCGATGCCGGCACGCCGCAGGAACTCTATGTCTGGCCGTATTTCTTCGCGCTGCCGCTCGACAAGCTCGACGCCAAGCAGCGGGTCGAGCTGTTCAAGATCGTCACCGCCGGCGACTACAACGACATGAAGCAGTTCGGCGCCTACATCTTCTACCGCGTCGGCATCACGCCGGCGGGCCAGTGGATGTTCTTCGTCGCCGGCGATTGAGCGGCTTACGGGATGCAGGCGCCTATCCCGGCAGCGCCTCGGAGAACTCCACCGCCCTGCCCTGTCCAGGCGCAGCGATCTCGCCTTCCCACATGACGCGTCTACCGCGCACGATGGTGCCGACCGGCCAGCCGGTGACCTGTTTGCCGTCATAGGGCGTCCAGCCGGCCTTCGAGCCGGCCTGCGCGTTGGTGATGGTCTGGCGGCGCTTGAGGTCCACGACGGTGAAGTCGGCGTCGTAGCCGGCGGCGATGCGGCCCTTGCGCGCCATGCCGAAAATGCGCTGCGGACCGTGGCTCGCGAGGTCGACGAAGCGCCGCAGGGTCAGCCTTCCGGCATTGACATGGTCGAGCATGATCGGCACCAGCGTCTGCACACCGGTCATGCCGGATGGCGAGGCCGGATAGGGCTTTGCCTTCTCGGCCAGCGTGTGCGGCGCGTGGTCCGAGCCCAGCACGTCGACGATGCCTTGCGATATGCCGCGCCAGACGCCGTCGCGGTGGCGCGCGTCGCGCACCGGCGGGTTCATCTGGATCAGAGTGCCCAGCCGGGCGTAGTCGTCGGCGGCGAGCGTCAGATGGTGCGGCGTCGCCTCGCAGGTCGCGACATCCTTGTGCTGTTCGAGGAAGACGATTTCTTCCGCAGTCGAGATATGCAGGACGTGGATGCGCGCGCGCGTCTGCCTGGCAATGCGCACCAGCCGCTCGGTGCAGCGCAATGCGGCGATCTCGTCGCGCCAGACAGGGTGCGAGGAAGGGTCACCCTCGATCCTTTCGCCCAGCCGCTCGCGCAGACGGAATTCGTCCTCCGAATGGAAAGCGGAACGGCGGCGTGTGTTGCGCAGGATCGAGGCGACGCCTTCGTCGTCCTCGACCAGCAGGTCGCCGGTAGACGAACCCATGAACACCTTGATGCCGGCCGCGCCCGGAAGCCGTTCCAACTCGCCGACATCGCCGGCATTGTCGCGGGTGCCGCCGACCCAGAAGGCGAAATCGCAATGCATGCGGCCCGTGGCGCGCCGCACCTTGTCGGCAAGGGCAGCTTCGCTGGTGGTCAGCGGGTTGGTGTTGGGCATCTCGAAGACGGCGGTGACGCCGCCCAGCACGGCGGCGCGTGAACCGGTCTCCAGATCCTCCTTGTGCTCCAATCCCGGCTCGCGGAAATGCACCTGGCTGTCGACGACGCCGGGCAGGATATGCAGGCCCCTGCAGTCGATCGTCTCGCCGGCTGACGCCTGGCCAAGATCGCCTATCGCGGCGATGCGCCCGGCCTTCACGCCAACGTCGCGAAAACCCTCGCCGTCATGGTTGACCACCGTGCCGCCTGTCAGGATGAGGTCGTAGGTCGTGGCCATGGGCGTTTCGGTCTCTTGCGAGGGGAGTGTCAGGGGCTTACGTAAAGGCTGACCGTTTTGCAAGATCAGGTTCTTTTTCAATCCATGCCCTTTGCCCTGCTGAAAGACCGCGCCCTCATTTCCGTGTCAGGCCCGGAAGCCGAGCATTTCCTGCAGAACATCCTCACCACCGACCTCGACGCGCTCAGCCCAGGCGAAGCAAAGCCCGGCGCGCTGTTGACCCCGCAAGGCAAGATCCTGTTCGACTTCCTGATCTCGCGCGCCGGCGATAATGGCTTTTGCCTGGAATGCCGGACTGACGTAGCCGACGATTTCGTGCGCCGGCTGATGCTCTATCGGCTAAGAGCCAGGGCTGAGATTGCCAAGCAAGATCAGGCGCTTGTCACCGTCGCGTGGGGGTGTGATTCAACCGCCTCAGATTCCGATTCAACGACGTTCGCCGATACTCGCTTCCATGACGTCGCGGTCAAGCGCAGCTATGGCGCCGCGACGCAGGGTGGCGACGTCGCGGCGTGGCAAGCGCTGCGCATCGCCCATGGCATTGCCGAAAGCGGGACCGACTACCCGCTCGGCGATGCCTTCCCGCATGACGTGCTGCTCGACGAGACCGGCGGCGTCGGCTTCAGGAAAGGCTGCTATGTCGGCCAGGAAGTGGTCTCGCGCATGCAGCATCGCGGCACCGCCAGGCGCCGCGTGCTGATCGTTGGCGCCGAGAGCGCCCTGCCCGGCCCGGGCACCGAACTGATGGTCGCCGGAAGACCGGTCGGCACGCTCGGCTCCACCGCCGGCGCGGCAGGCCTTGCCATTGCCCGCATCGACCGCGTCAAGGCTGCGCTCGACGCCGGCCAGCCGATCATGGCCGGCGATGTTTCCGTCGCGCTCACCATCCCGACCTGGGCGAAATTCGGCTTTCCGCAGGAAGCCGCCGGCGCGGAGGAGGCCTGATGGCGGCCGACCGCGCCGGCGCGCCGCCGCGCGCCTGGCAGCGCATGCTGTCAGGCCGGCGGCTCGACCTGCTCGACCCCTCGCCCCTCGACATCGAGATCGCCGACATCGCGCATGGCCTTGCGCGTGTCGCCCGCTGGAACGGCCAGACCAGCGGCGAGCACGCCTTTTCGGTCGCGCAGCATTCGCTGCTGGTGGAGGCGCTGTTTTGCGAACTGGTGCCGGCGGCCTCGGCCGACGCGCGGCTGGCGGCGCTGCTGCACGACGCGCCGGAATATGTCATCGGCGACATGATCTCGCCGTTCAAGTCGGTGATGGGCGGCTCCTACAAGGATTGCGAATTGCGCCTGCAGCGCGCCATCCACCAGCGCTTCTCACTGCCGGCGGACCTCGGTGCCGCCTTGCGCAAGGAGATCAAGCGCGCCGACCAGATCGCCGCCTACTACGAGGCGACGCTGCTTGCAGGCTTCTCCGCAGCCGAAGCGACCGAATATTTCGGCCGTCCGCGCGGTTTTTCCGCCGAGCGCTTCGACTTCACCCCGCGCTCGGTGACCTGGGCGCAGGCAGCCTTCCTGAAGCGCTTCGCGGCGCTCGAGGCGAAGCGTCCGTCTTTCGTCGCTGCGAATTCCACGACGTGAAAGAATGCTGCCGCGCGAGAGGCGCGGCAAGTTTGGCGTAATCTGCTACTGTGATGGCGCGCTCTGTCAGTGAATGGCACCTCTGCTCGACCCTAGATTGGGCTCAAGCAAGATGAGAGGCAATCATGTTTGACAGACAGAAAAGGACAGCGCTCGTGACCGGCGCATCCTCCGGCATGGGCAAGGAAATCGCCAAGCGCCTGATTCAGGACGGCTTTCAGGTCTATGTGGCCGCGCGCCAGATCGACAGGATGGAGGACCTCGCGGCGCTCGGGGCACGCCCGTTGCGCATGGACATTTCGAAAGGCGCGGAGATCGACGCGGCTGTCGCCAGCATCCTCGCCGAGGTCGACGGTGTCGACGTGCTCGTGAACAATGCGGGGTTCGGTCTCTACGGGCCGGTCGAGGATATCGGCATCGACGAAGCGCGCTATCAGTTCGAGGTCAACGTGTTTGGCCCGGCCCGCCTGACGCAACTCCTGCTGCCGGCCATGCGCAGGAAGAAGGCCGGCACGATCGTCAACATCACTTCGATGGGCGGCAAGATCTATACTCTGCTCGGCGCCTGGTATCATGCGACCAAGCATGCGCTGGAGGGCTGGTCGGATAGCCTTCGGCTCGACCTCGCACCCTTCGGCATCAAGGTTGTGGTTGTCGAGCCCGGCCTGATCGAAACCGGATTTGGCGATGTCGTAGCGGACGGACTTCTGAAGCGATCCGGTACCAGCGCCTATGCGAAGGTGGCCCAAATGGTGGCGAAGACGACGAAAGCGAGCTACGGCCATGGCCGCGGCAGCGACCCAAGCGTCATCGCCGATGTGGTCTCGACGGCCGTCAGGTCGACCAGACCGCGGACCCGATACGCCGCCGGCAAGTATGCGAGAATGATGATCGGTGTCAGGAAGTGGTTGGGCGATCGCATGTTCGACCGCCTCATCCTAAGCCAGATGCGGTGAGGGAAAGAGCGTGAGCGGAATACCGGCCGACAAATGCAAGGCTCCACGCGCATTCTGGCACGCAGTGGAACGTCTCGGCCTGCCAGCTTCCGCCTTGTTGCGGCAGGCCCGGCTTCCCGCCACCCTTCACCTCAACGAACACGCCTTTGTCACGACCGCTCAATACTTCGAGCTGTGGAGGGCTCTCGAAGACCTCTGTCCCGAACCCGCCCTCGGCATCAGGCTGGTCGAAGCCGCCGATACGGCGATCCATCCGCCATCCACGCTTGCCGCCTTCCACGCGCGCAACTACCGCGACGGAATCGCCCGGATCGCGCGCTTCAAGCGCCTCTGTTCGCCCGAGCAGTTGCATGTTGCCGACGAGAAAGGCGAATGCACGATAAGCTCCGAATGGCTCTACGCCAAGGAGCCGACACCTGCCGTTGCCACGGATGTCGCCTTTGCCTTTGTCGTCGAACTCGGCCGGCGGGGAACGGGACAGCATCTTACCCCCAGCCGTGTCGAATTCAGGCGTCCCGATCCGAAAAGCGATGCGCACCGGACCTATTTCGGGTGTCCGGTGCGTTACGGCGCCCCGCGTGACCTGCTGGTTTTGCGGTCCACCGACCTCGATCGCCCTTTTCCAGGCCACAACCCCGAGCTTCTAGAGATCCTCACGCCCGCGCTTTCTGCCGCGCTCGGCGAACTCAGCGCGCAAAGCTCGATCTGTGAGCAGGTGAAGAGCGTTCTCAAGAGAAGCCTGGCGAGCGGAAGGCCGGAGCTTTCCGACATTGCGCGCGAGCTTGGCATGAGCGAACGCACGCTGCAGCGGCGTATCACCGAGCAGGGAACGAGCTTCCGCGAGCTTCTGGTCGACGCGCGACAGGAACTCGGCAGGCAATTGCTATCGGATCCAACGGCCGACATTGACGAGGTCGCCTCCCTGCTCGGCTACCAGGATGCGAGTTCGTTCTATCGCGCTTTCCGGGAATGGGAGGGCACGACCCCCAACCGCTGGCGGGAACTCAACTTTGACGGCCTGAAACGGGCGGCTTCCGACAGCCTCATGCACTGACTGGAGTTTTCCAGCCGCAACCGGTCGAGAAGACCGAAGGTGTCGCCCGGATGCGCCGCCCCCGTCAGCACCCCGCCACGTTGGGTGCGCTCTTGCCGTTGGCGTTCCCCGCAAGTGCATCGGCGCCTTCCGTCACTGTGCCGTGCACAAGCAGCTGCTATCCAGATCCTCGTCGAATTCTCACTGGCTTTCTTCCGAGGACGTGGATGCAGAACGATTTCTGGATGTTTTTTCGGTCCTGGCTTGCCGCGCCGCTCCGGGTTGCGGCAGTCGCGCCGTCCGGCAGCGCGCTGGCCAGGATCATGACGCAGGACATCACATCCAGCACCGGACCTGTCATCGAGCTTGGGCCTGGCACCGGCGTCTTCACGGCAAAACTGCTTGAGCGAGGCGTGCGGCCGGAAGACCTAACCCTGGTCGAATACGGCGCGAACTTCGCGCGGCATTTGGAAACCCGTTTTCCGCGGGCGCGCGTGCTTCGTATGGACGCCGCCCGCCTGGGGATATCGAATTCCGCAATGACGCATCCGTCGGGGCGGTCATCAGTGGCTTGCCGCTGCTGAGCATGCCCGACCACAAGGTGATAGCAATCCTCGACGGGGCGTTTGCTCACCTGAAGCCCGGCGGGGCGTTCTACCAGTTCACCTATGGTCCGCGATGCCCGGTCGCGCAGCCGATCCTTGAGGGACTGGGCCTCAGCGCAACGCACATTGGACGCACGATGCTGAACGTTCCGCCAGCGGCGGTGTACCGGATTGCGCGCCACCCGGCGAGGGCGCCAAGGGACAGGACCGTTGCAACGATCAGCCCATAATCGGGCTGAAACAGCTTCCCTGGACAAGCGCTTCGGGGCGCTCGAAGCAAAGCGTCAGGCAACGGTTACGCCGCATTCGGCTAGCTGAACAAACGCTAAATTAACCGGAGACTACCACAGTACTCGCTCAGTTCACGGTCCGCAGGCGCGAGTATGCCCGTCGCTCAGGTCAAGGCTGGTTCGCCCGCGCGCAGGCGCAGAGCGGCAAACATCGGCCCGACAAAGCGCATCGAAGACGAATTGCGCGAGCAGAACGAGCGCTTCTCGGCCGCCGTCGAAAACATGTCGCATGGGCTGTGCATGTTCGACGCCGACGAGCGCATGATCATCTGCAACCGCCACTACCTCGACATCTTCTGCCTGGATCCCGCAATCGTGCGGCCCGGCATCCGCTTCTTCGACATCCTCCAGCACAGCGTCGACATCGGCGTCGCCTCGCACAGCGCGGCGGATCTCTACGCCATCCGCAAGCCCTATATCGACGGGGCGAAGCCCTCGACCTATGAGGAAACGCTGGCGGATGGCCGCATCATCGACATCTCGCACCGGCCGCTGGCTTTGGGCGGCTGGGTGTCGATCTACGAGGATATCACCGTGCAGCGGCGCGCCGAGCTGGAGCTGAAAGAGCAGCATCGCCGCTTCGACGCAGCACTTGCCAACATGTCGCAAGGCCTGTTGATGTATGACGCCGACGGCAAGATGATCGTTCGCAACGAGCGTTTCCTGGAACTCTACAATGTGACCGCGGCCGACTTCCCGCTGGGAACGACGCATCGCGACGCGCTCGAACGGCTGGTGGAACTCGGCATCTACACGAAGATCGACGTCGACAGCGAAGTCGCCAAGACCGAAGCCTGCCGCAAGGCGGCGAAGATTCACTCGACATACCGCCACCTTGCCGATGGCAGGACGCTTCTGGTCACAAGACGGCCGATGAGCGGCGGCTGGGTGGCGACTTTCGACGACATCACCGAGCGCCAGCTCGTCGAAGAGCGCATGACCCATCTGGCGCATCACGACACGCTGACCAACCTGCCCAACCGCTCGATGTTCCGCGAGCGGCTCGACCAGGCCCTGGGCGAAGCGTCAGTCGCGCCGCTGGCGATCTTCTCGCTCGACCTCGACCGCTTCAAGGCCGTCAACGACACGTTCGGGCACCCGGCCGGCGACTGGCTGCTGAAATGCGTGGCCGAGAGGCTGCAGCGCTGCCTGCGCAACGAGACGGATGTCGTCGCCCGTTTCGGCGGCGACGAATTCGCCATCATCCAGTTCGGCGTCAACGGCGTGGCCGACGCCGAAAGACTGGCGCGGCGCATCGTCGAGGTGATCGGCAAGCCCTATCGCGACAAGAGCCGCGAGATGCATGTCGGCATCAGCTGCGGCATCGCGCTCTATCCCGATGACGGCAAGGATGCCGACACGCTGCTGAAGAACGCCGACATGGCGCTTTACCGGGGCAAGAGCGAGGGCCGCAACGTCTATCGTTTCTTCGAGCCCGGCATGGACGCCATGGTGCGGGCGCGCCAGGCGCTTGAAACCGATCTCGAAGCCGCGCTGCCGCGGAACGAATTCGAGCTGGAATTCCAGCCGATCATGAACATCGCGGCTGGCGACATCGTCGGCGCGGAAGCCTTGATGCGCTGGCATTCGCCCACGCGCGGCCTCGTGTCGCCCGATAACTTCATTCCGGCGGCCGAGGAAACCGGGCTGATCGTGCAATTGGGCGACTGGGCGCTCAGGAAGGCCTGCACGGCGGCGGCGGGCTGGCCGCATGCGATGCGCATCGCGGTCAATGTCTCGGCCGTGCAGATCAAGAGCGGCAGCTTCGCTCGCAGCGTCATCTCGGCACTGGCCTTTTCCGGCGTTCCGGCCCACCGGCTGGAACTCGAAATCACCGAAACGGTGCTGATGGACGAGAGCGACACGGTGCTGAAGACGCTCAGCCAGTTGCGCGATCTCGGTATCCGCATCGCACTCGACGATTTCGGCACCGGCTATTCCTCGCTCGGCTATCTCCGGCGCTTCCCCGTCGACAAGATCAAGATCGACCGCTCCTTCATCCGCGACATCGATAACCGCGACTCGGCGGCGATCGTGCGCACCGTGATCGGGCTCGGCGCCCAGCTCGGCATCACCGTCACCGCCGAGGGCGTCGAGACCGAAGCGCAGCTCGACATGCTGCGCAAGGCCGGCTGCGTCGAGGCGCAGGGCTATCTGATCGGCGTGCCGGCGAAGGCGGCGCAGATCAACCGGCTGCTGCGATCAGGCATGGCGTTGCGCCAGTCCGGATAAGCAATGGCACTCAGCGCAACGCCTCGATGTATTTCTCGTGGAAGCCGACATAGCCGGGCTCGACCACCTTGAGATGGCGCTCGACCAGCCGGTGGAACTCCGGCAATTGATGGAACGGCACGCCGGGATAAGCGTGGTGCTCGGCGTGAAAGGGCATATTCCAGGCAAGCTTGCGGACGAACCAGTTGGTGAGCGTCGTCCTGGTGTTCTCGAGCATGTTGGCAACGAGGGGACAGCGGCCGTGCTCGGCAAGCAGATAGAGCCGCAGGAACGGCTGGCCGAGCAGCGCCGGCACGATCCAGACATAAAGCAGCGCCGTTGCCCTGAACCATAGCGCGAGCATCAGCACGACGACGTAGAAGGCGACCATCGCCCGCGCCTCGGCGCGCACCTTCGGCAACCCCTTCGGCGGCACATAGCTGCCCCGGCAGCCGCCGATCGCATTGGTGTAGAGCGTCTTGAAATGCCCCCACCATACCGGCAGCCCCGAGACATGGACGATATATTGCCGCAGGGTTTCAGGCTTCGGAAAGGCGAGTTCCGGATCGTTGTCCGGATCCTGGGTGAAGCGGTGATGGGCGAAGTGGAAATAGCGGAACCAGTCCGCGGGCAGCGCGATCGCCAGGCTGCACAGGCGAGCGACGGCATCGTTGAGCCACTGCGTCTCGAAGGCTGTGCGATGCACCGTCTCATGCAGCAGCGTGAACAGGAAGACGATCAATATGCCTTGCGGCAGCATCAGCAGCGGCCAGAGCGGCACCCTGGCGGCGATCAGGCCTCCGAGCAGCAGTATGGCGCCGAAATGGAAAGCCGACTGGACGAGGCCCGGCCCATCGGACTTGCCGGTCAGGCGACCGCGCTGCTCATTCGTAAGCGAGGCGATGACGTCGCGATGGTCCATGATTCGATCCGGCTGCTTGAGTTTGTCCACGCACATTAGCCACAAAGAAACCTTTCTAAAAATGAGGATTTCTGCAATCTAGATAAGTTCAACTTATCTCTGGATTGCTCGTGGCCACGCTACCCTCACTGAAAGGACTGCAAGCCTTCGAGGCGGCGGCGCGCGCCGGGAGCTTTGTCGCGGCTGCGGAAGAACTGTCGATCTCGGCAGCCGCGGTCAGCCAGCTCATCCGCACCGTCGAGGAGCAGATGGGCCGCAAGCTGTTCCATCGCGTCAACCGGCGCGTCGTGTTGACCGAGGCCGGCGTGGAGATGCTGCCGAGGCTGACCATGGCCTTCCAGGAGATCGGCAGCGTCTCGCGCGAGGTCAGCGGCGGGGCCTTCCGCCCCCGGCTCGTCGTGTCAGTGCCGCCGTCCATGGCGATGGGCTGGCTTTCCGAGCGTCTCTACGGCTTTGTCGCCAGCCACGGCGCCGTCGACATCTCGCTCAGGGGCGACGACGACCCGGTGCCGTTCGACCGCGAGCTGATCGACATCAGGCTTTCCTACGGCCCGCACTACCGCGAGCACCCGACCGAGGACATCGTCAGGGACGCCGTCTATCCCGTCTGCGCGCCGGCGCTGAGCGGCGCGATGAAGCGTGACGACCTCGCCGGCCTGCCGCTGATCCATACGGACTGGGGACCGACCGGCGCGTCGTTCCCGTCCTGGCGCAACTGGTTCGAGGCAGCGGGGATCGATCCGGGCCGGACAATCCAACGCGGCCTGTCGGCGAATTCGTCGCGGGCGGCGCTCGACCTTGCCATTTCCGGGCTTGGAGTTGCCCTGGCGCAAGGCGTCTTCTGCGCCGAGGTGGTCGAGGACGGTCGGCTGGCGCGGCCCGTTGCCGGCGCGCTCCAGCTGCGCCAGCCCTATTGCCTGACGATCCCGGAACGCAGCGCCAGGCGAGACGTGGTAGCGGCATTCCGCAAATGGCTGATCGAGGAGTGCCTGCGCTCGGTCGAATCGCCGGCGCTGCGTTCACGCGACAGCTCGTGACCGGAAGGCGCCGGTCAGAGATGGCTGGCCAACGCCGCCGTCATGTCCTTGCTGGTCGCCACGGGAATGATCTCGAACTCCACCAGATCATTCCATTCGATCGCCCAGCGCTGCAGGATGGTGACGTCGTGGGCCTCGACCAGCAGGAAGCAGCGGCTCATATCCGCCGCGATCCAGCTGTGGTGGACGACAAGCTCGTCCGGCTTCAGCCGGCCCCGGTCGCGGAAGCGGCGGTAGATCTCCTTGCGGTCGCAGCCGTGAAAGTCCTCGATGACGAAAAACAGCATGCTTTTCCCCCAGTTTGAACGGCTTGGAATTGGGGAACTGGAGAACTGAAGAACTGGAGAACTGGAGAACTGGAGAATTGAGTGGCTGGCGCAGCCATCAGTCCTGACTTCCTCGGTTCCTCACTTCCTCACTTTCTCAGTTCTTCAATTCCCCAGTTCTCGGTTCCTCACTTCCTCACTTCCCCAGTTCTCCAGTTCTTCAATCCCCCAGTTCCTCAATTCCCCAGTTCCTCAATTCCCTCCCCGGCCGCTACCGCCCCGGCCGCTCCAGCCGGTCCAGGAACCATTGCGTCAGCCGCACCCAGACCTCGTCCTTCTCGCCCGAATCTTCCCAGCCGTGGTCGAGATTGGGATTGTCGTTGACCTCGATGACGAAGACGCCGTCCTTGGTCTCCTTGAGGTCGACACCATAGAGGCCGTCGCCGATGCAGCGCGCCGCCTTGACCGCCGTCTCGACGACATGATGCGGCGTCTCCTTCAGCGTGAAGGTCTTGATGCCGCCCTGGTCGGGCTTGCCATTGGCCTTGTGGTTGACGATCTGCCAGTGCTTCTTGGCCATCAGGTAGTGCACGGCAAACAGCGGCTGACCGCCGAGCACGCCGACGCGCCAGTCATATTCGGTCGGGATGAATTTCTGCGCGATCAGAAGGTCGGAATCCTCCAGCCACTCGGTCGCGAGCCGGGTTAGTTCCTCCAGGGTCCCGCATTTCTTGACGCCGCGCGAGAACGAGGAATCCGGGATCTTCAGCACCAGCGGGAAGCCCAGCGTCTGCGCCGCCACCTCGAGATCGGACGTGCCGGCGATCATCACCGTCGGCGGCACCGGCACCTTGTTGTAGGTCATCAGCTCGTTGAGATAGACCTTGTTGGTGCAGCGGATCATCGACAGCGGGTCGTCGATGACGGGCATGCCTTCCTGCTGGGCGCGGCGGGCGAAGCGGTAGGTGTGGTTGGAGATCGAGGTGGTCTCGCGGATGAACAGCGCGTCGTAGTTGGCGAGCTTGGCTAGGTCCTTCCTGGTGATCGGCTCGATTTCGACGCCCATCTTCTCGGCGATCCTCGCCCAGTAGCGCAGCGAGGAAATCTCCGACGGCGGCAATTCCTCATGCGGATCGACCAGGGTCGCGAAAGTGTAGCGCGCCGGCGTGCGGCCCTTGGTGTCGCGCCATTCGCGGTTGGTGTAGGTCTCCAGGCACTGCAGGAAGATCCTCTCCTCCTCCTCGGTCATGCGGGCGAGCGGCAGGAAGCCGATCTTGCGGATCGAGGCCCATTCGGCGCTGTCCTTGATGTGGACCTCCAGCGCCGGCGCGCGGAACCAGTCGAATAGGAGCTTGGCGAAACGGTCCCATACCTTCGACGGACCGATGCCGAAGAAGATGGCGACCTTGGCCGGGAAGGTGCCGCCGAGATCCTTGCGGCATTTGTTGAGCGCGAGCTCCAGTTCGGGCAGCGCGTGCTCGTAGAGCTTGCGCTCCGACAGGTCGATCATCGTCTCGACGGTCGGGATCACCTTGTGGCCGCGCGAGCCGGCAAGCAGCGAGGCGTAATAGCCGCGGCTCTGATAGCCGTAATTGTTCGACAGGTTGATGACCTTCGGCCGCTGGCCGCGAAACAGCGCCGGATGGGCGAGATAATCGCGGTTGGTGATGACCTTGTGCGGCGTCGCCACCTGGTCGAGATCGTTCTGCCTGCCTGTAAGGATGACCCAGGTCATTGTTGTCAGCGCTTCCCCAGAATGATGGCTGCACGCAGCCCGTCGCGACCGAACTGCGCCATGTTCATGAAGATGCCGTAAGGCACGGGAATGTTGGCCGCATCAAGGATCGTCTCCTGCCGCTCGTCCTCGACCCATGGATCGTGGATCAGGATATGGTCGCCGTCGTCGCCAATGGCCAGCACCCAATGCGGAACCTTCTTGCCGAACATCAGGAAGCCGCTGATCAGCACCAGCACCAGCTTGCCCCCCGCGATGGCGTTGCGAACATCATCGAGGGCGAATGGACGGTAATTCACCGGAATGCCGTAAAGTTCCGCGCGGCGGCGGAAGTCGACCTGGGCAAGCTCCATCACCCGGCGCTTGTCCTCGCTGCGCACCGACTGCAGGAACAGCGCGCCATGGAAGGAGACGAAGATCTCCGCCGCGAGCCCGCTTTCATAGCCGGCGACCGCCAGGCCGAACGGCTCGCAGCCGCCCGGCCCCGACATCATGAAGACGGTGGTGGCCTCGCGCCAGAGGCGGATTTCCATCACCGGGTCGGGCACGAAGCCGTGGTCGAAATTGGCCATCGCCATCATCAGGCAGCACGGGCCGCAGGTGAACTCGCAGGTCTGCGGGTAGAAGGGCACGGTGGTGGCGATCGGCACGTCGCCGCGCAAGGTCTTCTCGTAGCGCAACGCGGTGGCGCCGTCCTCGTAGTAGTCCGGCTCGCGACCGATCTTGCGATAGCCGGCCTGCTCATAGACGCGGATGGCGCGATGATTGTCCTCGCGCACTTCGAGGCGCAGCATCATCCGGTCGTGCTCGAAGGCCGCCTCCTCCGCCGCCGACAGCAGCTGGCGGCCTATGCCGAGCTGGCCGAAGAAAGGACCGACGGCGATTGAATAGAGCCGGGCGACGCCGCTGCCCTTGCGAAACAGCACCACGGCATAGCCGGCAACGCGGCCATCGCTTTCGGCAACCAGCATCTCGGCGGTCTCGCGCTCGATCAGCTGGCGAAAGGAGCGGCGCGACATGCGATCGCTCGAAAAAACAGCCTTCTCGATGGCGGCCAGGTCATCGACGTCGGACGCGCGGGCCTTGCGGATCTCGGCAGGCATGCGGGCTTCAGAAACCTCGATTGGGTTGTGGGAATGACCCTTGTCTAAAGCATGGATGATACCGGCCCCCAGTACCAGTATTCATCAAGCGCTATCGCTCCTCGATTAGGGCCGAATTGTGACAGGTTGAATAGTGGTCCAATGCTGAAGGAACTCTGCACTGACTCGCTGTTTTCAGCGCAGCGTCAATATCGAAAAACCCGCTGTTTTCAACTGGCGAGGCCGGCCAGAAGCTGACCGTAGGCGCTCTTGGCGACGGCCGCCAGCCGCTCGCGCGGCAGCGAGCCGACGACGGCGCAGCCATAGCCCTTGTCCAGCCAGTAGACAGCCTCGGGGCCGTCGGCCTCCGCTGCATAGGTGCCCTTGGATTTGCCGGCCGATTCGGCGGTCACGAACAGCGAGATGCGCTCCCCATTGGCGTCTTCATAGAGCAGCATCGCCGCCTTGCCCTGGCCGGCGGGCAACAACCGGCCACCGACCAGCTGGAAGCCCTCGGCCACCAGATCGGGCGCGACCAGCTTCAGGCCGACGCGGTTGGACAACCAGGTCTGCAAATGATCCTTGTCGCTCGCCGGCACCTCGACCGCATGGCGCTTCTCGGCGGCATAGATGACATGGGCCGCGATCGCCTGCTCGGCGAGCAGATCCTCGCTTTCGCCTCCCCTGCCGATGCCATCGATGCCAGCGACATAACCGGCAAGCCCGCCGATCACCAGCACGGCGGCGGCCGCGGCCGAAAGCCACCAGCGCGAGCGCCGGGCTGTCGTCCTTCCTGGAGCCTCGCCGAACACGGCCTGCTTCAGCCGTGCCGGCACCGGTTCTTCGAGCACGCCGGCAAAGGCGGCGCGAAGGGCAGCCCGATCGGCGACGAAGCGGGCGCTCCTTGCCTTCATTTCGGGATTGGCCTCGAGCCAGGCCTCATAGGCCATGCGCTCCTCGCCGGGCAGCTCGCCGTCGAGGGCCATGTGGATGTCGCGTTCGGAGAAATCGCGCCGGGTCATTTCTCGACGATCCTTATCGAGCGGCGGCGCGCCGTATCATCCAGCAGGCCGCGCAGTTCCTCGCGCCCGCGCGCGATGCGCGACATCAGCGTGCCGGCCGGCACGCCAAGGATGTTGGCCGCCTCGGCATAGGAAAAGCCCTCGATCGCCACCATGACCAGCGCCGCGCGGCGATCGGGGCTGATCGCCTGCAAGGCATCGATGATCTCGCGCGAGGCGATGCTCTCGACCTGATCGGCCGGAGCTGCCTGCGCCTCGCCGGACTCGAGCGGCAGCATCGCCGCCTCGCCGCGCCGGTTCACCTTGCGCATCTGGTCGATGAACAGATGATGCATGATCGTAAACAGCCACCTCCTGGGGCTTTCTCCCGTCTGCCAGTTATCGAGCCTGACCAGGGCCCGTTCGAGGCAGTCCTGGACGAGGTCGTCGGCCGAATCGCGGTCGCGCAGCAGCGAGCGCGCGTAGCGGCGCAAACGCGGTATTTCGCCAAGGATCGCTGCCTTCTTTTCGTCCATGACCGCTGGTTTTCGAGGTCGTTTTCCATCCAGATTGAACGCGCCTTTGGGGCGCGGCGCAAGCAGCCAGCGCGAAGCGGCCCACCGCTCCGGTTACCCAAGCAATGGAATGAACGCTGGCGGATGCCGGTTTATTCCCGGCTAGCCGATTGTTTCTGCTTGTTCCGCCTTCTCCTTCGCTGCTCTTGTCAGCAGCCGCTGGTAGAACAGGCCGATGCCGATCAGCACGGCGCCGAGGCCGATGAAGGACAGCGCCCTGAGCACGCCTTCCAGCTCCGACATGTCGAACAGGAAGACCTTCAGCACGGCGATCGCGATCAGCGCTGCCGAGGCGACGCGCAGCACCTGCGACTTCAGCCACACTCCGGCGGTCAGCAGCGCGACGCCGATGGCCAGCCACAGCGCCGAATAGGTGTAGGTTTCGACCTGGCCGAGCCCGCTCCACAGTCCGATGAACTCGCCTTTGAACAGCCGCCTGACCGACAGCGTCGCATAGGCGAAGGCGAGCAGCGAAGCGACCAGCGCCAGCATCGCCGCGTACCAGCGGGGGCGCTTGTCGCGGACGTAGAGCGCCAGCGCGCCGGCGGCGACCGCCGGCAGGAGATAGGCGAGGAAGAGGAGGTTGAACACCGGGATCGTCCCGGTCGATTCGTCAGTGAACAGCGGGTTCAGCACCACGAAATGCCGGACGGCGACGAAGGCGACGGAGAGCACGCCGACGGCCATCGAGCCGTAGCGCATCACCGAACTCGGCGAGCGCCTGTCGATGGCGACAAGGATGGCGCCGGCGCCAAGCGCGATCAGCGTGTAGATCGCCTGTTCGGCGAGCGTAACCGTGCCGGTGTCCAGCACACCGCCATGCATGGCGTGGCGCACCAGTATGGCGAGCGTGAGCAGCGCGAAGAGCGCCGCCCCCGCTTCCATCGCCAGGCGCGGCCGGCCGTTTGTGGTCCGGGCGAGCTGCCAGGCGGCGAAGCCGAAGGCTAGCGCCGGCACGCCGTAGCCCGGCAGCAGCCAGTTGAAGACAGGCGTCGTCGAAAGCGATGCGGCGCCGACAATGGTCGGGTCGTAGGCGACGCGGCCAAGCGTGGCGACGACGGCGCCAACCGAAATCCAGCCGAGCACCGGATAGGACCGCCAGCGGGTCGCCAGCGCCGGTACGACGGCCGCGGCGCCGACAAGCACGGTGGTCCAGCCGGAGCCGAAGGCCATATGCAGCATCAACAGGGCGGCGATCGCCGCGCCGCCGAGCGCGAAGGAGACGGCGACATCTCCCTTCAGCGGCGGCTCCTCGGCGCGCGCGAGCCATTCACCGCCGGCGGCGAAAGTCACGACCAGAAGAGCCGCGACCGCAGCGTAGAGGAAGTCGCGGTCGAGATTGCCGAAGGTGAACCACAGCGCCGTGAGCACGACCAGCGGCGCGATCACGGCCCAGGCCGCCCAGGACGCGGACCGGATGCGGGCGGTTGCCACCCATTGGCGCGCGGCCCAGAAGCCGGCGGCGATGAACAGCAGGCCGAGCCCGACGCCGATGTTGCGCGTCAACTGATCCGACACCACCACCGGCTGGCCGTCGACGCCGAGACTGCCGCCGACGATATCGGAACCGATCGAGGTCGGCGGGATGATGCCGAGATAGATCATCGCCGTCACCAGGCCGGCGGCATGGAGAAGCGGCAGCGCGCGCGGCCGATAGAGGGCCACGGCCAGCATCGCGGCAAGCAGCGCGGCGCCCGCCAGCGCATCACCGGCGACGGTGAAGGCCGGGTCGACCGAAAGCCCCAGCGCAGAAAGCCCGACGAAGATGGCGGGCGCGATCGACGGCCAGTCGAAACCGCCGGCGGATTCGGCTTCGGCGCCACGGGCGCCCAGCCAGACGAAGGCAAGCACAGCCAACGTCGCGGCATCGATGAATAGGATGGCCGACAGGTTCGCGGCGGGCGTGTTGGCCATGTAGAGGATGGTCCACAGGCCGGTGCCGACGAAGGCCGCCGCCACCAGCGCCTTCCAGTCGCGCAGGCGGGCAATCGCCGCGGTGGCGGCAAGCACGATCGCCAGATAGACGAACAGCGCCCAGGGATTGGGCGCCTGCGAGGAGACGAGCGCCGGCGTCGCCATGGCGCCGATCAGGCCGATGCCGGCTAGCGCCAGGCCATGGACCAGGCTCGCCGCGATCGTCGCCACGCCAATGACGCCGAGCAGCGTGAAGGCCAGCGCCGGACCGATGAAGCCGTAAATGCCATAAGCGGCATAGACGGTGCCGAACAGGATGAAGGCGCCGGCCGCCGTCAGGATCGCCGGGATATAGGCGCCGGCGGCACCCTGCACCGGCACCTTGAAGCCGGTGCGGCGGATGAATTCGCCGCCGCCGACCAGCACCAGGCCAAGGATGCCGGCCATGGTGAGGCGCACGCCGGGGCCGAAAATGCCGGCTTCGATGGTGTAGCGGATCAGGAACAGGCCGCCCAGCGCCAGCGCGATGCCGCCGACCCAGACCGCCCAGCGGGTGCCGAGCGCGGTCTCGACGTCGGTCTGCCGCGCTGCCTTCGCCGGTTGCGCGGCCTCGGCGGGGCCGGCCGCAGGCTCCGCCGCTGGCGGCGGCGCTTCGTCCTTGGCCCACGGTCCGGACACGACCTCGCCCGCAGCAGCGGCGGCCTGCGCCGCCGGCGCTTCGGCGCCAACATCATCCGCTACAGGAGGAGACGCTACCTCGGCCGTGATCGCCTCGGCCGGCTTGCCGTCGGCTTGCGGCTGTTCGGCCGGCCTGGCGGCCGGTAGCACGGCGCCCGAAAGCACGAGGCTGCGCAGCGCGCCAAGTTCGCGCTCGATCAGGCCGATGCGGCTCTGCTGGCGCGAAATGATGACGAACAGGGCGATGATGGCGGCAAGGCCGATCAGGCTTTCAAACATGGCGGTTCCCCCAAACCAGGCCGGTTGTCATTGACAATTGCGGCGGCCAGACGGCCGGTTCCTCCAGGCAAACGCGCCGCCGGATCGGCGACAGCAAAGATCGAGCATGTTTCGCAGCCGAATGCCAGCAGCTTGCAGCCTTTATCCAATGCCGAGGTGTCAAGGCGGCCAGGAATAGTCCTGCTGAGCGAGGTTGCGTGGCACGTGCTGCAAGTAGTCATGCTAGTGTCGGCCGGATTTGATGAGGATGACCAATGCCGCAACGCAGCGCGGGCCTGCTGATCTACAGGCGCACCGGCGGGGTTTTCGAATTTCTGCTTGTCCATCCCGGCGGACCATTCTGGGCAAGAAAGGATGAAGGGGCGTGGTCGATCCCGAAGGGACTTGTCGACGAGAGCGAGGATGAACTCGCAGCCGCGCGACGTGAGGCCGAGGAGGAACTGGGCGTCGCGATCGATGGACATTTCGAGCCGGTCGGCAGCTATCGGCAGCCGGGCGGCAAGATCGTGACGGCATGGAGTGTCGAATCTGACCTCGATGCGGACGCCGTCAGAAGCAACACGTTCACCATGGAGTGGCCACCGAGGTCGGGTTCAGTGAAAGAATTCCCCGAAGTGGACAAAGCCGGCTGGTTTTCCTTGCCGGAGGCCGGGCTCAAAATCCTGAAAGGCCAGCGCCCCATTCTCGGCGATTTCCTGGAGCGGCAAAACGCCGGCTAGGCGCAAGCGCTACTCTCCGGCGATCGCCTTGCCGGCCGCATGATGCCGGCGTAGCGCGGCGAGGAAACCGGCGCGGGCGTCGGGCGGTTCGAGGCCGCGCGGCTCGTAGACATGGCGGCTGAAGAAGAAGCCGGTCAGCCGGAACGCGTCCTCGAGCGCCGCCTGATCGGCACTGGGGCCCGAACGCTGCAGGAAGGCCGGCAGCGCCAGCATCTTGTCGTGCCAGGGGGCGCCGGCGGCGCGGGAGACGGCGCGGCCGGATTTCGGCGAGACATAGGCGAGGTCCTGCCTGGAGCCGGTCGCAGCGCACTGGCTGAGGTCGAGGCCGAAGCCGAGCTCGTCGAGGATCAGCAATTCGAAGCGCGCCACCAGCTCGCCCGCCGCGTCGGCGTCGTCGAGATGGGCGATCATGACGGCAAGCGTCTCGTAAAGCGCGCCATGGGCGTCGCGCTCGGGCAGCAAGCGCAGATGCGCGGCCATGGTCTGCAGGCCGTAGACGGCGACGGCGCTGTCGATCAAGCGAGCGGCGTTCATCTCGATCGCCTCGGCCTGGAAGGTGCCGAGATGCTCGTCGAGGCGGGCCCGCCACAGGAGGTCGACGCGATTTCCCGGCTGCAGCACCGGCTGCTGCTTGCGCGAGCGGCCGCCGCGCACAAGGCCGAGATGGCGGCCATGGGCGCGCGTCATCACCTCGAGGATGGCGCTGGTTTCGCCATGCTTGCGGGTGCCGAGAATGATTCCCTCGTCGCGCCATTCCATGCGAGGGAGCATTTCACCGATCGGGCGGCGAAATCAAGGTTGGAACGGGCCTGGTGCCGGGACAGCCGCCAATCGCAAATATCGGAAATCTCTCAGAAACCGATCGGGATTTTTGTCCCGCGCTGGCGCCATATGCGGGCATGTCGACCGGCGCGGCCGGTCCCTTTGCTGTGGTCGACCCATCGGGCAAGCCGACCTCTCATTTGCCAATCCGCCCGACGAGAGGACCAGACAAATGCCTTCCTTCCTGAGCCTGGTGCGGCGGCACCAGCTGACCGCCTTCTTTTCGCTGGCGCTCGGCCTGACCTGGCTGGCGTTCATCCCCTTCTGGCTCTCCGGCGGCGAGAGCATTCCCTGGTTCACCTTCGGCCCGATGGTCGCCGGTTTCATCGTCGCAGCACTTGCCGGCGGCTGGGCTTCGGTCAAGCCCATCCTCGCCTCGATGGTGAAGTGGCGGGTTCGCCCATTCTGGTATCTGGTGGCGTTCGGCCTGCCGTTCGGGGCGCAGCTGGCTTCGATCCTGATCAATCCGCTGTTCGGAGCGGCAGCCCCCGCCTGGGACAACATTCCCGCCGTCTCCGAGATGCTGCCGATCATCGGCCTCTATGCGATCTTCAGCGGCCCGCTCGGCGAGGAGCCCGGCTGGCGCGGCTTCGCCACGCCACGTCTGCTCACTAGTCATTCCGCGCTTGCCGGCAGCCTGATCCTCGGCGTGATCTGGGCCATCTGGCACTTCCCGCTCGGCCTGGTCGGCGACCTCAGCCTCTACGGCACGATCAATGTCGTTCTGGCCGGCATCGTGTTCACCTGGCTTTACCAGAACACCGGCAGCGTGCTTCTCGCCTTCCTGATGCATGTCACGCACCAGAACAGCGTGCGCTTCCTCGGCAAGGTGTTCGTCGACGGCGACTATGTGCAGCAGCAGTGGATCGGCGTGGCGATCTGGGCGGTCATCGCGGTCGCGATCGTCGCCTATTACGGCACGGAGAGCTTTGCGCGCCGGGAAAGGACAAAGCCGGCTGTCGCCACCGCCTGAACCCGCTCCTCAAACAGGCGCGGCGCCCGTCTCCGGGCGCCGCGCCTTTGCTTGCCTTAGTGCGGAAACTCCAACCCCATCTCGCGGTAGCGCTCGGGGTCGTCGCCCCAGTTCTCGCGCACCTTGACGAACAGAAAGAGGTGCACCTTCTGCTCCAGTATGCCCGCGATCTCCATGCGCGCCGCCTGGCCGATGGCGCGGATGGTCTCGCCCTTGTGGCCGAGCACGATCTTCTTCTGGCTGTCGCGCTCGACATAGATGACCTGCTCGATACGCACCGAGCCGTCCTTCTTCTCCTCCCATTTCTCGGTCTCGATATGGGAGGAATAGGGCAGCTCCTGATGCAGTCGCAGGTAGAGCTTTTCGCGGGTGATCTCGGCCGCGAGCTGGCGCATCGGCAGGTCGGAGATCTGGTCCTCCGGATAGTACCAGGGGCCGGCCGGCAAGGTTTGCGCAAGATAGTCGAGCAGGTCCTTGCAGCCGGAGCCGGTCAGTGCCGAGACCATGAAGGTGCGCTTGAACGGCACGCGCTCGTTCGCCGTCGCCGCCAGCGCCAGGAGCACCTCGGGCTTGACCCGGTCGACCTTGTTGAGGACCAGAAGCATCGGCTGCCGGACATCCTTCAGCCGGTCGAGGATGGCGTCCGCATCGCCGCGGATGCCGCGCTCGGCATCGATCAAAAGCACGACGATATCGGCATCCTTGGCGCCCCCCCAGGCGGTGGTCACCATCGCCGTGTCCAGCCGCCGCTTCGGCTTGAAGATGCCGGGCGTGTCGACGAAGACGATCTGGGCGTTCTCATGCGTGGCGATGCCGCGCACGATGGCGCGGGTGGTCTGCACCTTGTGGGTGACGATCGACACCTTGGCGCCGACCAGTTGGTTGACCAAGGTCGACTTGCCGGCATTGGGCGCGCCGATCAGCGCGACGAAGCCGGAGTGCGTCGCGGGGGCCTCGCCCGCCTGTGCCGCTTCTTCGCTCATGCCGCGCTTCCTTCATTCATCCAGACACCCTCGCGCAGCAGCAGCGCCGCCGCCGCCGCCTGCTCGGCCTCGCGCTTGGAGCGACCGCTGCCGATGGCCGGCGCGAACTGGCCGACCTTGACGCTGACGGTGAACAGCGGATCGTGGTCCGGCCCCTCCCTGCCGTCGATGCGGTAGGCGGGCGTCGCGCCCGCCCCCTGATGCGCCCCTTCCTGCAATTCGGTCTTGGCGTCGCGACGGGCAGCGCCGATGGCCTGCGAGCGCGGCTGCCAATAGCGGTGGATGAACGCTCGGGCCGCATCCAAGCCGCCGTCGAGATAGAGCACGGCGATCAGCGATTCCAGCGCATCGGCGCGCAGGTTGACACGCTTGCGCCCATCGAGGCCGCGCACGTCCGAGCCGGCGCGGATCAGTTCCGGCAGGCCGATCTCCTCGGCGATTTCGGACAGCGCCTCGGCATTGACCAGGGCGTTCAACCGCAGCGACAGCTCGCCCTCGGCCGCGTTCGGGAATGCCGCGAGCAGCATGTCGGCCACGACAAGGCCAAGCACACGGTCGCCGAGGAATTCGAAGCGCTCATAGTCGACGCCGGCATGGCTCGACCGGGCGCTGGCATGGGTCAGCGCCCGCTGCAGCCGCTGCCGGTCGCCAAAGGCGTGGCCTGTGCGCTCAATGAGCGCTTCGGCGAGCGCATCGGCGGTGAGCCGCTTCGTTGACGCCATCAGCTAGCTGACGAAATGGAACAGGCGCGCGGCGCGCATCAGCGACGGCCACTTCCAGACTTCGAGCGGGCTCGCGCCATCGGCGATCGAGAAGAAGATGATGTTGGCGCGGCCGACCAGGTTCTCTTCCGGCACGAAGCCGACGGTGAAGCGGCTGTCGGACGAGTTGTCGCGATTGTCGCCCATCATGAAGTAGTGGCCGGGCGGCACGTCGAACTCGCGCGTGTTGTCGCCGATCGAGTTCGGCGTCAGGTCGAGCGTGTCATAGGTGATGCCGTTGGGCAGCGTCTCGCGATAGACATCGACCGGACGATCGACCTCGGTGATATCAGGGTTGTCGATCTGGCCGACCTTCTCGCGCGGCACGCCGGCGCCGTTGATGAAGAGCTGGCCGTCCTTGACCTGGATCTTGTCGCCGGGCAGGCCGATGACGCGCTTGATGTAGTCGATGGACGGGTCCGGCGGGAACTTGAACACCACCACGTCGCCGCGCTTCGGCGCGGAGCCCCAGATACGGCCGGAGAAGATATCAGGACCGAACGGCAGTGAATAGCGCGAATAGCCATAGGACCATTTGGTGACGAAGAGATAGTCGCCTTCGAGCAAGGTCGGGCGCATCGATCCGGACGGGATCGAGAATGGCTGGAACAGGAAGGTGCGGATGACCAGCGCGAGCAGCAGCGCCTGAATGATGACGCTGACGGTTTCGCCAAGCCCGCCGGATTTCTTCTCGGATTTTTCAGCCACGCTCATGTCGTCCTCGATTGTGCGTTGGTTGGTATAGAGTCTCGGCGCGCGCTGGGCAACGTCAGCCGGAGGTCAGAAGCAATCAATGTGGCGCTTCTTCGGCGGGCAACGCCTCGATGATCACAAAGGCTTGAGCAAGCGGGAAATCGTCGGTGATGGTGAGGTGGATTACCGCCTTATGCCCCCGCGGCAGGATCTTGCCGAGCTGTGCCGCCGCGCCGCCGGTCAGCGCCATGGTCGGCTTGCCGCCGGGCAGGTTGACGACGCCCATGTCGCGCCAGAAGACGCCATGCGCCATGCCCGTGCCCAGCGCCTTGGCGCAGGCCTCCTTGGCGGCGAAACGTTTGGCGTAGGACGCGACGCGCGCCGCGCGGCCTTCCGAGCGGGCCTGTTCGACCTCGGTGTAGATGCGCTGGATGAAGCGCTGGCCGTGCCGTTCCAGCGACTTCTCGATGCGTCTGATATCGATCAGGTCGCTGCCGATGCCGATGATCATTCCGCGGGAACTTCCCGCCCGCCATGACCACCGAGCCTGGCCTTGTGCGCCCTCTCGGCCATGCGCTTCCTGCGCCGCTCGCGAAAGGCGGTCATGCCCCATCGGGTGATGCCGTAGAAGAACAGGCCGAAGACGAGGCCGAGCGGCACCGCGCCGATCAGCATCGGCTCCAGCACCGGGTGCCACAGTTTCGCGAACGAAAGCGTGTGCATCATTTCCCCAAGGTGCTCGGGCGGTCCATGCTTGGGCAGGCGTTCGTGCAGGATGAGCTTGCCGGTTTCCCAGGATGCACCCCACAGCAGCGGAAAGGTCAGCGGATTGCCGAAGAACACGGCGCCGAGCGCGGCCGCCACCAGATTGCCGGCGATCACCCAGCACAGCACGGCGGCGATCACGAAGTGGAAGCCGAGCGGGAAGAACGAGGCAAACACGCCGGCCGCGACGCCGGCGGCGACGGCATGCGGGGTGGCCTTCAGCCTCAGGATGCGCTTCGAGAAATACTGCACCGAGCGCGAGAACGAGCGGCGCGGCCAAAGATAGGTACGCACCCGCTCAAAAATGCCATCAGGCTCGCGGCGTCGAAAAAGCACTCTGTTCCGGTTCCTAGTACTCAACACAGGCTGTTCCGGCGATCCCGAGCCGGCAGGCGACTGCCATATCTTGCGCTTCGAGGCCGCCCGAAGGCAACAGCGACTTTGATATAGCGACGCGCCAGCAGAAGGACAACGTCCGGCCAGCGTCTCGCCGCTCGAGCATATTAGAAACACGGCGGATTTGTGGAGGCGGGGTCAAGTCGCTCACGTGCGGCAGTTCGCCCCGCCAGCTAATGCAGCGCTGCGACGTCGGTCGCAACCTGGCGCTCGGCCGGCGTTGCCGCCCTCGCAAACCAGCCGTCGCCGGAGTGAAGCAACGGTCCTGCCGATGTCACCGGGGATGATTGCGAGGTTGGCAGTCTGGGGTCCGACGAATCCGCTGAGGGTGCCGGATGTGGTCTTCCAATCTCCTGGCGAGTAGGGTCATATTCTCACCCTTTGTTTCGCCGTTCATCGCCGTGTGCGATTTCCCGGTCGTGGCTCGACGCAAGTCGCTGCAGGCTGCCACCCAGTATGACCAGGCTCACGCCCAGCAATGCGACATCCTTGATTAGGAAGGCACCCAGCCCATTGAGAAAGGGAAACCCTTCCGAACCCGCCTCCCAGATTGGCAGAGCGAGCATTGTCGAGGCCGTCAGCGCAAAGGTGATTGAACCGATCGCGCCTCCGACGAGGCCAGCCCAGACACTGCGGAAAGACGCAGCCAACAGAAGCGCAGCGATCAGTTCGATCACGCCCAGGAAGTAGGAAGCCCCGGCAAATCCGAATGCGGGATAAAGCCATGCCAGCCAAGGCGTATTCTCAACAAATGGCTTAAGCGCCTCGATCTCGATCGAGGTGAATTTCAAAATGCCGATCAACAGCAGCGGAAGCACCACCCCCGATAGGGCTACCGCACGGCCAACAGTAGCAAGGCGGTCGCCAGTTCGATTGATGCGCGCCACGAAGGGCGCGGGTGCCGTTGCCGGGGTGAACATAGCCTGCCTCCTTCTATTTATATGCTCCAAGCATACAATAACGCGATCTTGATGTATATGCTCCAAGCATATATTTTTCGCTGATGGCTGATTCCAGGATCGAGAATGTGATTGGTGCTCTGGCGCTGGCCTTTGCGGACACGCTGCAGCGGGACGCTCAGGCACGAGCGCCGGAGCCCGGCCCCGCGGCTGCGGCCATCACCCTCGTTGGCCACGTACCTGGTCTCTCGATCGAGAGGCTGCGACGCGCTCTTTCATTGTCGCATTCAGGCGCCGTTCGACTGGTCGATCGACTGGTCGCGGACGGATTGGCGGCTCGATCCTCGGCGCCTGACGATCATCGCGCGGTAGCGCTAAGACTCACGCCTCTGGGCGAGACGACCTGTGGTGCAATTCTTTCCGCTCGTCAGGCGGGGCTCGCATCAGCGCTCACAGTTCTAAGTTCGGAGGAGCTGCAGGAGTTCGGCAGACTTGCCGCCAAGCTGCTGCGCGGGCTCGTCAGCAGCGAGGACCATGCATACCGAATTTGCCGGCTATGCAACTATACCGCTTGCCTCGAGTGCCCTGTCGAAGCGGAATTGTCCTCAGCCTTGGCAAGATAGCGCTTGGCCACATCACTATCCGCCAGACAATCTGGCCGTTCTGGCTTAGGTGAGGTACTCGCTGACCTCGACCAGGTTGCCGTCCGGATCGCGGAAATAGAGCGACATCATCGGCCCACGCGCGCCGGCTCGCTCTACCGGCCCGACCTCGATGGCGACATTGCTGGCCGCCAGGCTGGCGCAGATCTCGGCAAGCGGCCTTGCCGCGACGAGGCAAAAATCGCCGGCGCCGGGCGTCGGCGCCTTGGCCTTCGGCTCGAAGGTGCGGCCGACTTCGTGCAGGTTGATCTTCTGCGATCCGAACAACAGCGCGGTCGGCCGGTTCGGTTCGTCCAGGCGCTGGAGACCGAGCACGCGCTGGTAGAA
>NZ_RZOS01000369.1:0-5838 GCF_004022605.1 Mesorhizobium sp. M4B.F.Ca.ET.089.01.1.1 | reverse complement strand
TATCCAGAAAGCCGGGCTTGCCGACAAGGTCAACATCAAGCTGCAGGACTATCGAGACGAGGCAGGCACTTACGACCGGATCGCATCGATCGAGATGTTCGAGGCGGTCGGCGAGAAATACTGGCCGGTGTTCTTCGGCAAGATGAAGACCTGCCTGAAACCCGGCGGCACGGCCGGCCTGCAGATCATCACCATCAACGAGGCCGCCTACGAGGCGTATCGCGCGCGCCCCGATTTCATCCAGCGCTATGTCTTCCCTGGCGGCATGCTGCCGACACCCTCGATCCTCAAGGCTCTCGGCAAGGATCACGGCCTCGCGCATCTGCGCGAGCGCGTCTTCCCGCAGGACTATGCCCGCACCCTCGCCGAGTGGCGCCAGCGTTTCTGGGGCTCGTGGGAAAAGATCGTCCCGCTCGGCTTCGACGATCGCTTCAAGAAGCTCTGGGAGTTCTATCTGCACTATTGCGAAGCCGGCTTCCGCGCCAGCTACATTGATGTCCGCCAGGTGGTCTACAAGGCCTGAGTGTCTGGCCGGCAGAGCCGGCCCGACACAGACATGACCCGCGTCAGAGGAGGATGCGGTATCTGGCGAAGCCCGCATCGCCCTCACCCGCCGGCTCGATCTTCAGCGATTTCACCTGCCCGATAAAATTCTTTGCCCTCGGGCCGGTGTCGAACACCACGCTGGTTCCGGGCAGCGGCGCGAACGACCAGTTGTCGTCCGCCGACGGATTGATCGTGCCCTCGCTGATGACGTAACGCACGATCACGTCGCGGTTGGCGTCCGGCGCCTCGTAGATGATCTTCGAAGCGTTTATGTCCGGGAAATTGCCGCCGCCGCCGGCGCGGTAGTTGTTGGTCGCGACGACGAATTTCTGCGCGGGATCAATTGGTTTGCCGTCGAACATCAGATCGACGATGCGGCTGGAGGCATTCGCCGGCCCGCCCTTGGCATCGTATTTCGGCGGTTGCGAAAGGTCGATCTTGTAGGTGACGCCGTCGATCACGTCGAAATTGTAGGACGGGAAGTCGGTGTTGATGAGCGGCTGGTCGGCCTTGCCGGGCTCGATCCGGTTGAAGATGCCGACCGACATCTCCAGCCATTCCTTGACCTGCGCGCCGGTGATTTCGACAGCTCGCACAGTGTTGGGATAGAGATAGAGGTCGGCGACGTTTTTGATGGCGATGTCGCCCACCGGGACGTCGGTGTAGTAGTCGGCGCCGCTGCGCCCGCCCGCCTTGAAGGGTGCGGCCGCCGACAGGAGCGGCACGTCCTTCCACTGCGTGCTCTTCAGTATGTCCTTCAGGTACCAGCTCTGCGCCTGGTTGACGATCTGCACCGACGGATCATCGGCCACCAGCGCGAAATAGGAATAGAGCGGCGCGGAGGTCTTGCCGACGGGACGGCGCACATAGGCGAGCGTCGCCTCATGGTCCTGCTCGAGCGCGGCGATGATGCGCCTGTCGTCGCCGACGGTCGCCTTGTTCTTGTTGTCGACCCGCTCGTAGATCGGCCGCGCCTCCGAGGTTGCGGAGACGACCCGCCATTTCGAACCGTCGCGCTCCAATAGCAGGTCGATCAGACCCATATGCGAGCCCCAGAAGCCGCCCATCACCGCCGGCTTGCCTTGCAGCATGCCCTTGCCGGTATCTACGCCATCGAGCGCCTGGAAATCCTTCTTGCCGGGGAAGACGAGATGCTGATGACCGGTGAAGACGGCATCGATGCCCTCGACGCCGGCGACGAAGAAGGAGGCGTTCTCCATCATGTCGCCCTGCTTGATGTCGATGCCGGAATGCGACAGCGCGATGACGATGTCGGCTCCCGCCTCCTTGATCTCAGGCACCCAGGCCTTTGCCGCCTCGACGATGTCGCGCGTCTTCACGTTGCCTTCGAGGTTCTTCAGGTCCCAGACCATGATCTGCGGCGGCACGAAACCGATGATGCCGATCCTGATCGGCTGCTCGGCGCCCGACCCGTCCTTGATCTTCCTGTCGAGGATGACATACGGCTTGAGGTAGAGTTTGTCGTCGCGCGGGTTGGCGGCAAGCGCGGTGCCGCGGATCAGGTTGGCGCAGACGAAGGGGAAATTGGCGCCGGCCAGCACCTTGTCGAGGAACGACAGGCCATAATTGAACTCGTGGTTGCCGAGCGTCGAGCACTCGTAGCCGAGCAGGTTCATGCCCTTCATGATCGGATGCAGATCGCCGTCCTTCAGGCCCTTCTCGTAGGCGATGTAGTCGCCCATCGGGTTGCCCTGCAAAAGGTCGCCATTGTCGATCAGCATCGCATTGGTTGCCTCCTTGCGCACCGCGTCGATCAGCGAGGCGGTGCGTGACAGGCCCATCGTGTCGTTCGCCTTGTCGGCGTAGTAGTCATAAGGCAGCACGTTCACGTGGATATCGGTCGTCTCCATGATCCTGAGATGCGCCTGATTGGCCGCGGCGCGGGCCGAGAAAGGATGCAGCATGATCAGCGCCCCGGTGGCGGCGGCACCGGCCAGGAATTCGCGACGGGAGACGGGCAGTCGTGACATTGTTTTCTCCTCTTCGACAACGCGACACCCCTGCCAGCGAGCGCGGAGCTTGCCGGTGAAAGACGCATGAGTCCATGTCCGGCGAAATGCCTGTCGATCACGACAAGGTGACGTGTCGATGAAACGGGCGCCGGCGCGACGTCAGCTCTTGTCGTCGTCGCCCTGGGTGATCAGCCGCGCGCTGCGCTGGCCGGTGAAGTAGATCCATAGCCAGCTAAGCGAGACCGCGAGCCGGTTGCGAAATCCGATCAGGAAATAGATGTGGGCAACGCCCCAGAGCCACCAGGCAAGCCAACCGGTGAGCTTGATCCAGCCGAAGTCGATCGCGGCCGCGCGCTTGCCGATCGTCGCCAGGTCGCCGGCATGTTGATAGCGGAAGGGACGCGAAGTCGTATCGCCGGCGAGCCGCGCCTTGATCGTCGCGGCGACGTGGCGGCCCTCCTGCTTCGCGGAAGGCGCCACGCCCGGCACCGGTTTTCCGTCCGGGCGCAAGACATGCGCGGTATCGCCGATGACGAAGATTTCGGGGCTGCCCGGCACGGTGAGATCGGGTTCGACCTGCACCCTGCCCGCCCGGTCGGCGTTCGCTCCCAGCCATTCCGCCGCCGGCGAGGCGGCAACGCCGGCGGCCCACAGAATTGTCTTTGCCGGCAGGCGCTTGTCGCCAAAGACGACGCCATCCGCATCCAGCTCAGTGACCGCCTGGCCGAGCTCGACCGTGACGCCGAGCCGTTCCAGCGCCTTCTGGGCATAGGCGGAGAGCTGCGGCGCGAAGTTGGCGAGGATGCGATCGCCGGCCTCGATCAGCACCACGCGCGTCTGCCTGGTGTCGATGTTGCGGAATTCGTCGCGCAGCGTGTCATGCGCCAGTTCCGCGATGGTGCCGGCAAGTTCGACGCCGGTCGGTCCGCCGCCGACGATGACCAGCGTCAGCAGCGCCTGGCGCCTCGCCGCATCGGTTTCGCGCTCGGCCTGCTCGAAGGCGAGCAAGATGCGGCGCCGGATCGTCGTGGCATCCTCCAGCGTCTTCAGCCCGGGAGCGAACGGCTCCCATTCGTCATGGCCGAAATAGGCGTGGCGCGCCCCGGTGGCGACCACTAGCGTGTCGAAGGCAACGGCGCTGCCATCCTCGAGCAGCACGCGCTTGCCAGTGCGGTCGACGCCGGTGACGTTGCCCAGAAGCGTCGTCACGTTCTTGCGCTTGCGCAGCAGATGACGGATCGGCCAGGCAACCTCGGAGGTCGCCAGCGAGGTGGTCGCCACCTGGTAGAGCAGCGGCTGGAACAGGTGATGGTTGCGCTTGTCGATCATGGTGATGCGCACCGGCGCGCCGGCGAGCGCATGGGTCAATTCAAGGCCGCCGAACCCCGCGCCGACGACCACGACATGATGGCTGGCTTCGTTCATTCACTTACCTCGCCAAGCAAATCCACCGGACCCAATCTAGGTATTATTGTGCATTGCAACAATAGCGGAAGGCCGTCCCATTGCCCGGGACTCGCCGCCGGATGTCGTGAATGCACATGTCGACCGGTTTGCACGAGGTATAGCGTCACTGCCGGAATACAGGAGTGAAGCATGGCTGATGATCGTGACGAGCAGGGCCCGGCCCAATACGCCTCCCCGCCCTGTTTCATGCATGAACTCGATCCGCAGTTCTTGGCGCCGCTGACCGACTGGACCGATGTCAGACGCTGGCGCAAGGCCGAGCGCGAGAGGCTGATCGGGGCGCGGCTTGCGGTCTCCGCCGATGCCCGCGCGGCGATGTCGACGCGCATCGCCGAAGGCCTCGACGCTCTGGTCGGCGATATTGGCGGCCGCATGGTCAGCCTCTACTGGCCCTTCCGCGGCGAGCCGGACCTGCGGTCCTGGATGGCGTCGATCAACGAACGCGGCGGGCGGACCGCACTGCCGGTCGTCATCGAGAAAGGGCAGCCACTGGTTTTCCGCGCCTACAGACCGGGCGACCGGTTGGAGAAAGGCGTCTGGAACATCCCGATCCCGGCTGTGGGCGATCCGGTCCTGCCCGACATCGTCATTTCGCCGATCGTCGGCATCGACCCCGGCAAGTATCGGCTTGGTTACGGTGGCGGCTTTTTCGATCGCACGCTGGCGGCGATGCCGTTCAGGCCGCTGGTGATCGGCGTCGGCTACGAACTGCAGCGCATCCCGACCATCTACCCGCAGCCGCACGACATCCCGATGAGCGAGGTGGTGACGGAGGCCACAGGCGCTTAGCGGCGCCTAGGCCATCTCCGGCCGCAAGCCGACCGCCGTCCGATCGACGATCTCGCGCAGCGCGAAGGACGAATTGATCTTCGTCACATGCGGCATCGCCGACAGCCATTCCTTGTGGATGCGCTCATAGTCGACCAGATCCTTCGCGGCGATGCGCAGGATGTAGTCGTATTCACCCGACATCAGATGGCAGGACAGCACGTTCGGGCAGCGCTTGATCGCCGCCTCGAAATCCGACAGCGTCTTCTCGAACTGGCCCGACAGCGATATATGCACGATCGCCGTCATCTGGTGGCCGAGCGCGGCGTTGGACAGCCGCGCGTGATAACCGCGGATAGTGCCCGACTTCTCCAGATTGTCGAGCCGCCGCGAGCAGGCCGATTGCGACAGGCCGACCTTCTCGGCAAGCGCGGCGTTGGGTATCCGCCCGTCTTTCTGCAAAGCCTCCAGAATGGCGATATCAATCCTGTCGAGCGGCATTCTTCGTGTTTCCTGCGAAAATAGTGAGATCTCGCGCAACGATTATCGAAGTGCGCCCGTTCTCGCAAGCGCATTCGCAAACACTTGCGGGCCGATTCATGGTTCACTCGACCAATACAGGGAACGCGCCCGCAAAGGGCCGGATCAGGAGACAGAAAATGCGCGTCGGTTGCCCCAAGGAAATCAAGAACCACGAATATCGCGTCGGCCTGACGCCTGGCTCCGTCCGCGAATATGTCGCGCATGGCCATGAAGTGCTGGTCGAGACCGGCGCCGGCGCCGGCATCGGCGCCGACGACAACGCCTACCGCGCCGCCGGCGCGACCATCGCCAAGACGGCCGCCGACGTGTTCGCCAAGTCCGACATGATCGTCAAGGTCAAGGAACCGCAGCCCAACGAATGGGTGCAGCTGCGCGACGGCCAGATCCTGTACACCTATCTCCATCTCGCTCCGGATCCGGACCAGACCAAGGGGCTGCTGGCTTCGGGCGTCACGGCGATCGCCTATGAAACCGTCACCGACGACCGCGGCGGCCTGCCGCTGCTCGCGCCGATGGCGGAAGTTGCCGGCCGGCTGCCGAT
>NZ_RZOS01000368.1:0-5848 GCF_004022605.1 Mesorhizobium sp. M4B.F.Ca.ET.089.01.1.1 | reverse complement strand
GCCCTTGGCGTCGCCGCCATCGCCGTAGCCGCCCTTGGCGTCGCCGCTATCGCCGTCGCCTGCCTTGGCGTCGCCGGCGTCGGCCTTGTTGTCGCTCTTGGAGTCGCCGCCGATGGCCGCGCTGAGCGCCAGGCCGCCCTTGCCGTCGCCGGCCTCGACGTCGCCGGACTTGGCGTCGCCGCCATTGCCGCCTTCGCCGCCATTGGCCTTGGCGTCATCGCCGCCGCTGCCGCCGCCGCCGCCGGCCGAGATGCCGTCGCCGGCTTCGGAATTGCCGCCCTTGGCGTTCAGATCAAGCTTGAAATCGGCGTCGTTCTTGACGGTCGCGTTGTCCAGCTTGTCGTTGTCATACATGTTCAGGGTCTGGTTGATGATCGACGCGGTGTTGGTTCCGGCGCCGGTCATCGAATTGTTCAGGATGTCCTTGAAGGTGACGTCGTCGCCAGGATCATAAGTGACGTTGCCGTCCTTGTTGTTGATCATGGTGTCGATTTTCATGTCGCCGTTGGCATAGATGTCGGCGAAGTCGTCATCCGAGTTCCCGAGCTCGCCCTCGAGCTTGACGCCAACGTCGACGTCGACATCGACCTTGGTCTCGTTGACGTTCTTGTTCTCGTTCGAGTTCTCGTTCTTGGACTCGTTCGAGTTCTTGTTCTCATTCTCGTTCGAGGCCTTGTTCTCGTTCTCGTTCGAGGACTTGCTCTCGTTCTGGTTCTCGTTTTCGCTCTTGTTTTCGTTCTCGTTCGAAGCCTTGTTTTCGTTCTCGTTTTCGTTCTTGGCGTCGTTCGTGTTGTGGTTCGTGTTTTCGTTCTCGCCACCGCCGTCACCGATATCGAATTCGCTGTCGACGATCTGCAAGCCGAATGCATTGATATTATTCTTGTCGAGGTCGAGAGACATGATCGTGTCCTCTGTTGAGGCCGCGACCGCCGAACCGCATTCTTCTCTTACGCGGTTATTGGCCGTACGCGGACGTTGCGTCTAATGCGGTGAACGGATTCTCGGACCGAGGGGACTGAGGTCCGAAACCCGGCATTCGTCATTTGTTTGCTTGAATACCTCCCTTTGACTCCGGGAGAGGCGGCCCAGCCAAGGCAACACCCATCGAGCGCCGGATCAGCACTGATCCGGTCGTTCAAACAGGGGAGACCTGGATGTTCCCCAATCCCGCATGGAACCCGGGAAGTTTGTGGCCACGGGGATGTGATTGTAAGCTGACAGTTCGGCCTAGCCCGTCCGGCCGGGCTGTGGCGGAGGTGGCCAACAGGGGCAAAATGGCCGGATTTCGCCGCGAATCGAGGTCAAAACGGCCCTGTCGGGACCAGCTGATCGGCGGCGAGATCGGTAAAATCAGCTATAGCTCGTCCGAACTATATCAGCGGCGCCTAATTTGGTGTATAAGTCATTAAGGCTAGCTGTTCGTGGGGTGGAGGCCCCCAACATCGCAGAAGGGAAAAGAACGAAAAATCGACAGTCTTGGTCTAGGGTGGGGTGGCAACCATGTCCAGAGTCAATTTGCGCAGCACCGTGGGTAGCGGTGCGGGAGACAGTTGGGCGCGCAGAATTCTTCTAACTGTTTCGTCTGAAGACAGCTTTCCGGAATGTCTCGTCTACGCAATCGAGAGGGAGTTTCCCTCCATCGTCGTGGAACAGGCTACAAGCCTGGACGCGGCCTGCGACACATTCGAGCATCCTGTTTGCCTGATCCTTATCGACACTGAATTCCTGCAGGATATCGATACGCATGCGGCTGCTTTCATGCGGTGCCATCCATCGGCGCCGATCGTGCTGGTACAGCACGACAGCCGCGTTCCTGTTTCCATCCAGGACGTTCTCGATTTGAAGATCGTGCGCAGCGTCCTGCCCATGGATCTGAAGCTGGACGTCTGGCTTTCGGTCATCAGGCTCATGCTTCGCGGCGCCGAATACTTCCCGCTGGCGATGTTCCAGTCCTTCGCCAAGGGCCTTTCGGACCGGGCTCCGGATCATTCGCTGCAGATCGAGCAATCGGCGACGGACCGCGCGGGTTTCGACGAGATGGGTGAATTGACCGAGCGCGAGTTTCAGATTCTCGAAATGGTAGCGCGCGGTTTGCAGAACAAGATCATCGCGGCGACCCTCCGGCTGTCCGAGCATACGGTCAAGATCCATCTGCACAACATCATCACCAAGCTCGGAGCCCACAACAGGACCGAAGCGGCCGCCGTCTTTCATGCGCGCAAGGATACCTTTTACGGCGGCATGGATCGGTCGAGACAGCCGGGCATCAGCCAGTCCTCGGCATGAGGCGGCGATGCCCCGCTTTCAGGAGATACTGCTCCTCGTTGGCCAGTTGAACTATACATGGACCAACACCGAAAGCCTGCTGATCTATCTGATTGCCGGCCTGGCGAAGGTGGACAAGGAAACGGCGATCATCATCTTTCTGACGCTGAACACGACGCGTGCCCGTATCGAGCTGGTCGAACGGCTGGCCAAGATGCCGAAGACGGCGGCGGATTGCCGCCAGGCGGTGCTGACCGTCACCGGCAAGCTCACGCGCCAGGCAAAGCTGCGCAACAAATACAGCCATTGCATCTATTCATTCGACGAGAGCGGATCGCACGGAAGCACGCAGCTGATGCGCATCGTCGACGGCAAGGACGACGTCAAATACGGGAAGATTGAAGCGCTCGATGACAAGGAGATGGGCAGGATCCACGATTCCATCGAGGACATCAGGGCCATAAACAAGGACATATGGTCCATCGTCGTGGACAATTCGTTCCCCAGATGAGGGCTGCTACCGGGTGAGGCTCGCGGCGGGCTGGAGGCTTCTCACCAAAGCGGCGCGAAGGGCCAGCGCCTGGCTGTGGCTCGGCTCCAGTTCAATGCAATTGTCCAAGCTTGCGAGCGCGTCCTCGATGCGGTCGAGCCTTGCCAGCGCGAGGCCGCGATTGTAGTGCCCGGCAGAGACGTCGGGCCTGATCTCGATCGCCTGGTTGATCTGCTGTTCCGCCTCGCCGTATCTGCGCTGCTGAAGGAAGATCACGCCGAGCAAATAGCGGACGTCGAAGTGCCTGGGCTCGACGTCCAGGATCTCGCGATAGATCTTTTCGGCCTCGGCCAGGTTTCCGGCCTGGTGCAAACGGGCGGCCACACTGAGCGTCTGCGGCAGCAGCGCTCGTCGCGCGGCATCCAGCTGGTCGAGCAGCTGACGTGCTCCGGAATGGGATCGGTCGGCGCTCAGGATCTGTCTGCAGGCGCGAACGGCCCCGTCGAGGTCGCCCGCCTGATGCAGTGCTTTTGCCCGCGCAAGCACGACGGGCAGGCTTCGCCTCTCCAGGCCGTCGCGCAGATTGCGGCGCGTGGCGGTGCTCACGAGCAGGCATTCGACCTTTCGCTCGAGGCCGCCGAAATCATACTTGTAGGCGAAGTCCCCGGTCTGCAGGTCATAGACGGCAAAGCCGTTCTCAATGGCCCAGCGTATGCTGTAGAGATGAAGCGCGAACCCGGGCGCCGGCTTCCTGACGCTGAGGTCGCGTCCGTTGAGCATGCCGATCAGGGACCGGTTCTTGCGATCGATCAGCGTGGCCTGGACGCCGATCGGGTTCTCGCCCTGCCAAAGCACGGGCAGGTAAAGGGCATCGTCCTCGAAGGCGCATCGCAGCATGTTGCGGAAATTGTTGATCATCGCCTTGGGCAGGCCAGGGTGATATCGCGCCGCCAGCTTGGCGCCCCACTGGTTTTCCCAGAACTGAAGCAGGATCTGCAGGTCGCGTTCCAATGTCGCGGCGGTAACATCTGTCACACGGTACTCGGCCGCATCGTCGATCGCCCGCAGCGTGCGCCGCGCGGTCTTGCGTGTCGCCGCGCCCAGCCTGCCGTTGAGGAAATCTTCCCAGTCGCCGGGCAGGTTCACATAGACATAGATGTCATGATCGACGCCATCTCCGTCGTCCGGTCGCCTGACCTTGCCGGTCAGGAATGCCGGGGCGGAAAACTCGCTCAGAAAACCGTTCAGCCGCCGCGGCGACATAAAGATGTTCTCGAGATGCAGCTTGGCCCAGTTCTGCTGCTTCACCGTTTCGGCGAACGCGACGATGACGTCGTCCTGAACATCGGGATTGCAGAGGAAGCCGCTGTATCCAGCGAAATAGCCGCCCCCGGTCCTCAGTTCGTTGTGGAATGCGCCGTCCCTGGCCCTTTCGGTTCGAAGCTGAAGCGGAAAGAACCCGACATAGTCGGATGAATCATCTTCCCTTGCAGCCAGAACGAGCCATTGATAGCGAAGCCGCTTGAACCAGCCTGCTATCCACGGCCACGACATGAAGTACTGAGCTTCGGGATCCGCCGCATAGACAGCATCCCAGTTGCTTCTCAGTTGGACGAGCGTGTCGAAGCCGTCGATAACATCCACGCGCATGGCGCCGACCTTTGCTCCAGGAGCGTCGGTAAACGGGCAATGATCCTGGTATCAGCTGTTCCCCCAGTCCCTGGGCCTGGCCAGGGAGCGAGCTGTGATGATCCCATGGCGGGGACCAGCCTTGCAAGACAATCAAAGGATTGAGTGAGCGCGGGACGCGACCTGATTTGTCCCGCCAGGCACATCCGCAGGCCGCGTGGGGCGAGGATCTGGCTAGGATTCGATCCGCATCCACTTGCCGCTTTGCGACTGGGATTGGCGAGCGAAATAACGATAGGAGGTCTGCGACCAGTTCCTGACGGCTCCGCTGCGATTGTCGAGGATGAGGTCACCCTTGTCCGTGCGGACGGTGAGAACCGTATGGCCGGCGCCGCCGAGGGTCGCCACCGTCAGCAGCAAGGCCGAAGCCGGCCAGCCGCGTTTCATCAGTTCGCTTTTCTTGAGGATTGCGAAATCCTCGCAATCGCCTTCCCGGGTCGGGATACGCCAGTCGTCGGCACTGCCGGAAGCAGAGTCGTTGCGGGCCATGATCCTGGCATTGACGGAACTGTTCACCGCCTGCAGCTCGGCCATGCGGCGATCGGTAAGCTTCACCTCTCTGACGTGTCCGGTCGGACTGCAGTATCTCGGCTGCCTTGCGCAGAAGGTGCGCGCGGCCGGCGGCGCAAATGCATAGCCCGCCGTGTCCATCATGGCCGAACTGTCGGAAGTGTGCATGGTTTCGCTGCAGCCGGCCAAAGCCATGGCCGCGGCGACAAGCGCCACGAAACGTATCACGTTCATCCCCTCGAACTAGCTCGAATGATCAAGGCGATGATGATGTTCGCGGAACCAGGTAAATCAACCCTGCCGGATAGTGTTTGCACAGATTCTAAAACAATGTATGCTTAACAAATTGTTTCCGATGGTCGGAAACTTTGACATAGCGCCCAGTTTGGGGACGGGAGCGCCTTTTTTCCCTTCTTGGAGGAAGAAATGCACCTGTACCCAACCTGCGCGAGCAGGGCTCGCGCACTTTTGCTTGTGTCATCCGCTCTTGCAGCGGTGAATCTGACAATACCCGCATCGGCACAAAACAGCGTTCGGCCGCGTATGACGGCCGCACAATGCCAGCCGCTGACGGAATCCAACTACGCGCTCTGCTGCATTGCGAGCAATCGCGGAAGCATCCTGACGCGAGCACAAATCGCAATGTGCCCGCCGATCACGACCGCCCTTATCGCAGCCACCGTTGCCAGTGACGGTGAAGGCGGCGGCTCTGGCGGCGGCGGCGGTGGTGGCGGCTCTGGCGGCGGCGGTGATGGCGGTGGCAACGGCGGCGGCGATGGCGGCGGCGACGGCGGTGGCAACGGCGGCGGCGATGGCGGCGGTAATGGCGGCGGTGATGGCGGCGGCAACGGCGGGGGGGGGGGGGGGGCCGGGGGGGGGGGGGGGGGGGGGGGG
>NZ_RZOS01000367.1:0-5866 GCF_004022605.1 Mesorhizobium sp. M4B.F.Ca.ET.089.01.1.1 | reverse complement strand
CTCCTCGGCGGCGGCGAGGACTGACATGGACAAGGCTCAGCACATCCGGGCGCCGATGCCTGCGACGGTCAAGGCCGACCGGCAATGAGCGTCACCGGGACATATCCACCGGTCGGCCTGGACGCGTCGAAACTGGAGGCGCCGCGCGATGACGCGCTGCTGCATGTCATCGTGTCGCTCTCCGTCGTTGCCTTGACGGTCTCGGCCTTCGCCGTCTGGACACCGTTCGGCATCGCGGCGACATTTCTGCTGACGCTGATCGTGGCCAACGCCATGCCCGCTGGCGTCCCGGTCCTGATCATCTGCGCCTTCCTCTACCAGAACCTCATAGTGACCTGGTACACCCCTTACATCCCCGACAACGATACGTTCGACGCGCTGCGCGGCACCAACTTCGTCATCCTGATGACCGCGTTCTGCATCTTCCTTGCCGCGTCGTTCCAGCAGCGCGTGCGCGCCCTGACCGAATTGCGCTTCTGGCTGCTGCTGAGCATCGCTCTGTGCGGGACGATCTGTTTCTATCTTGCCCTGGGGATCGTGCACGGCCAGCCCAAGGATGCGGTCGTCTATTTCCGCAATACGATCACGCCGCTCGCCTGCTTCCACATCGCGGTGCTTGCCGCCAGCCTCTATCCGGTCGACCTGCGCAAGAGCATGTTCTGGCTCGGTGCCGGTGCCATCATCTACGGCTACGTGGAGCTGACCTTCACGATGGATTTCCTCAGCCTGTTCCACGGCGACCTTTACATCCAGCGCAACATCGCGCGGCAGATCGAGACCGGCGTCTGGGAGAAGTCGCTCAAGGAAACGGGCTTCGTTTTCCGCGGCCTGCAGGACGTGATGACGACGACCTTCTTCAACACGCCGTTCTTCAACGACATCCTGCCAAGCGTCTTCCGCATCGGCGGCCCGAATTTCCATTCGATCAGCTATGCCTACGCGCTCAGCACCATCTCGGCCTGGCTCCTGTTCAGGGGCCGCTGGCTGCTGCCCATCGCCGCCCTGCCGCTGCTTCTGGTCATCGGCTCCAAGGGCGCGACGTTCCTTTTGCTCATCGCGCTTGCCATGCGCATCATCTACCGCCCTTCCCGCGCCCGCCTGACGCTCGCCGCCGTCCTGGCCCTGGCGGCGATCTGGACGACCGCCGCCATCGCCTATGGCGCCACGCATGGCGACTATCACGTGCTTGGCCTGATGGCCGGCCTGCGCGATTTCATGGCCAACCCGCTTGGGCAAGGATTGGGATTTGGCGGCAATCTGTCGAGCACCAGCCTCAATCTCAGTTGGGCGACCGCCCAGGCCGAGGGCGTCGCCTCCGTCCCCGTCGAAAGCGCGGTCGGCGTCATGCTCTACCAGATGGGGATTGGCAGCTTCGTCTTCTTCGGCTTCCTGGCAGCGCTCGCCGTTGCGGCACGGCGGCGGCTGGTCGACACCGGCGACCCGGATTTCCTGTTTGCCTTTGTCGGCATCGTCACCATCTCGGCCAATGCCGTGCTGCAGGAAGAGGCGTTCTACTCGCCGCTCGCGCTCAGCTTCTGCCTGCTGCTCGTCGGTGTCTCGCTCGGAACGCACTGGCGCGAGATGGCGACGGCGAGGACCAGTCAGCAAACCTGATCTTAGGGGCCGAAGATCACCAGTTCGGTGAATGTCAGATCCCCGGGCGAAGGTGGTTTCGGCCCTTTGAAATATTTCAGCCCCTTGTTCGCGAAGTAGCGGCCGAACAGGCCTGCGATCGGCCCATTCGCATCGACGAGGCAAAGCAGGATTCCGCGCCGCAGGAGAATGCGTCCCACGGCACCGGCGCAGCGGCCCAAGTCCACGAGCGAACGGCAATAGACGATTTGGGCGCACGGGATCAGGCCGTGCAGGATGCGGCGCGGCATCAGCACCAGCGGATACGCCGCCCCGTCGCGAACACAGATGAAGGAGAGGCAGCCCAGCGCGGCATGGTCCTCGAGAATGGATCTCTCGCTGTCCGACAGCATCGCCATCTCGGCGAGGTCGGAGCGAACCTCGAGCACCCGGCATGACGGCTGCGCCGAACTCAAGGCCGGCAGGAACGCGAATTGGCCGCTGGCGAAGAGGCGAAAGCCGAGCGCCTTGTTGGCGTTCAATGTCGAGGGTGCCGGCGAAATGTTCGTATAGGTCACGTCCCGTCGCCTGAGCACCGGCCAGATCAATTTCATGGCGTAGGGACGGAATGCCTTGTCCACGGACCAGCTTGAGATATTGCAGCGGATTTCGTCGCCCTCTCGCCCCGGGTAACGGGCATAGAGGGTCAGCACGACCCCGACGATCCGGCCGGAACTTTCCAGCGCAAAGCCATATCGCGGACAACCCGCGATCGCGGGCCGCTCCGCCAGGCGGGTCAGCGCATGCATCCAGTATTTGCGGCGACGCATTGGAAAGCCTCTGCGCAGGCAATCGAGCACGCCTTCCCAATCATCTTCGCGAATTGGTCGACAGTTGAGATCGGAGGGAGGAGCGCCAGGAACGGCCATCGACGACTCGGGAATACTACCAATCCAACTGGATAGCTTCACGTTCGTACTTATGCTACTTCGCAAAAATTAACAAACTCTGCGCCGCCGAAGGCGTTTCTGTAGTCATTCCTGAAATACAACCTTGTACAACCATCGCCACTTGGCCGCGGTGCGTTCGCCGGAGAAGTCACCGCTCGCCAGCCTGAAGTGCAGTCGGGCCCAATCGCGGCGCAGGCGCCTTATTGCGCGGCGCTTTGCTTCGGGTATTCGAGCTGCATGGCGACAAAATCGGTCGTGTCCGTGCCGTAGCGGTCGGCGATGTTTCGAAGCGCCTGGTCCAGCGCCACGGCCGGCGGCTGATGCTCGAAGCCGGCGATCCGCGCTTCCGAAGGCCAGTTGGCGATGACCTGGTCAGGCAGGATGCGCATGCCGTTGCGGCTCGCTACGGCTTCAGTCGTCGCGGAAACCGTCACGGCGCGCGAGCGGTAGGTGCGCGACCATGCATCGGCGACAAGGGCGAGCGACACCTCGTCCATGCCCGGCGTCAGTTCCAGCCCTAGCTGTTCGCGATCCCAGAATGCGAGCGTGTTGCTGATCGCCGTCAGCGCGAAGGGACGCGTGAACTTGAAGGCCCCGCTGGCATGGCGCGCATCCCAGCCGGTGAGCCCAAGCTCGTGCGCGACGGCTTCGGCCTTCTGCCTGCCGGCTATCGCTTCGATCAGGGTCAGCATCATCGGCATCGACGCCGTGATGCCCGTCGTTGTCGCCACACCCTGGTCAACCACGAAGCGCCGGTCGGCGACATAGTGGATCGAGGGATGCCGGTCGCGAAGCTCGCCCACCGAATACCAGTGCGTGGTCGCCCGCTTGCCGTCGAGCAACCCGCTGGCGCCGACCACCTTGGCGCCGGCGCAGATGCCAATGACGATGGCGCCCTTGGCCGACTGGCGCTTTAGCCATTCAAGCACCGCAGGATCGTCGTCGCGGCTCATCGCCGGAACGATGACGTAGTCGGCGCCTTGCGGATGCCGCGCATCGAACTCCGCCACTGTCGCATCCGGTTCCACCTTGAGCACGGGGAACAGCGTCACCGGCCCCGGCTGTGTCGCCAGCATCATCACATCGGCGACATCGGCGCGCCTCAGGATGCCGTAGGGCATGAGATAGTCGGTGGTTTCGGTGGCGTCGTTGATGCCGATGATGGCGATCAGCGGCCGCTGCTGCCTTCGCGGCCGCAGCGCCGCTACCGTGGCGTCCGCCTCCTGCCTGTCGATCGCCGGCGCGGCGAAGGCGTCTGATGCCTGCGGCAGCGACAGCACCCATCCCGCCCCGGCCACAAGGACAAGCAGGACGGCGGCCACTCCGCTCCACAAGATGGTCCGCAAGCGCATAGTTCACTCCCATCAGGTCGAAGGATTGACCCGAAGTGTAAAGACGCTACGCTTTGTCCGAAATGACATAAATCGTGCAAAAACTGCCATGAATCGGACAGTCGCGATCATTATCCATCCGGGTTTCCAGCTGCTGGATGCCGCGGGCCCGACGGCGGCCTTCGAGATCGCCGGTCGTTTCTGCCCCGGCAGCTATGAGCTGGCGATGCTGGCGCCAGGCGGCGGCGCGATCGAAAGCTCCTCGGGCATCAGCCTCGCCACCGAGCCTCTGCGCGACGAGCGCTTCGACACGGTCATCATTTCCGGCGGCGAGATCGTGCGCTCGCTGGCGGCGGCCGAACAGATCGCCGCCTGGCTGAAACGCGGCCGCGCGCGGCGGATCGCCAGCGTCTGCTCGGGCGCCTATCTGCTGGCGGAAGCAGGGCTGCTCGACGGCCGCCGCGCCACCACGCATTGGGCAAGCACGGACGATTTCGCTCGCCGCTATCCGAGGATCAGCGTCGATGCGGACCGCATCTTCGTTCACGATGGCGATGTCTGGACCTCGGCCGGCATTTCCGCCGGCATCGACCTCGCGCTCGCCCTCATCGAGGACGATCTCGGCCAGGATGTCGCGCGCCGCACGGCGCAGCAGCTTGTCGTCCACCAGCGCAGGTCCGGCCAGTCGCAGTTTTCCTCGCTGGTAGAGCTCGGCGGCCGCACCGGCCGCTTCGCCGATTTGATTGAGTGGATGCGGGACCATCTCGACGAGCCGCTGACGGTCGAGGTTCTCGCCGACCGCGCAGCCATGAGCCCGCGCCACTTCGCCCGTGCCTTCACTGGAGAAACGGGAACTACGCCTGCCAAGGCCGTGGAGCGGCTGCGCCTGGAAACCGCCCGAACCGCGGTGGAGACCAGCTCCGCCTCTCTTGATCGCATCGCCGCCGCCACCGGTTTCGGCGATCCCGGCCGCATGCGCCGCGCCTTCATGCGCCGCTTCGGCCAGCCGCCCCAGGCGCTGCGGCGCTCGGCGCGCCGATAGCCGCCGCCCGCGTCAGCCCAGCTCGAGCGTGGTTATGCCGAACACCCTGGCTTGCGCGTTTGCCGGCGCGCCTCCCCGATACATCCGGGTCGTGCTGAAGCCGGGCGACAGGCCGGCGGCCCCAAGCGCCGCAATGAAATCCGCATTGGCCACCGGCACGTCGATGTGCAGCGTGCCCCTCATCATGTCGGTCAGCGCAGCCAGCAGCCGCAGCGCGGTCTCGGTATCGTCTGCGAACAGCGGCCCGACCTTGAACCCTTCCCGGCACTGCCGCGCCACGCCGTAGCCGCAAGTCCGGCCGGCTTTCACGGCCAGCAAGGCAACGCGGGGCGGCTGCAGCCATCTTTCAAGGAAAGCCGGGCGTGGCGCCGGGAAACAGCCGCGGTCATAGGCGAGGACGTCGGCAGTCAGATCGGGCGTCAGCGGCCGGATGTCGCCGCCGCCGGCGAGACCTGCGGCATGGCCGCTGTAGCGGAGCGTCTCGTAGGCGGGCTGAAATCCCATGCGCCGGTAATTGGGCTGCTGCTCGACGACACCGTCGAGGCCGATCGTGCGATTGCCGAGCCGCGCCATGCCGGCGTCCCAGACCGCCTTGCCATGCCCCTCGCCGCGCCGGTCGGGACGGCAGATATAGAGGCCGATGAAGCCGAAGCGGTCGCCATAGGCGACGGCCGAAATGCCGGCCACCATCTGGCCGTCGACGAAGGCGCCGATGAAGCCTTCGGGGTCGGCCGCCTGGAACACGGCGGCATCGCCAAAGCCCGGATTCCAGCCTTCGCCCGCGGCCCAGTCGACAAGCATTTCCACCTCTTGCGAAGCGAGCACGCGGATTGTTCTCGGCATCGTATCACTCGGCGGCGACGGCACCCGGGGCGAAGGATTTCAGAATGCCACGATAGGGCTTTGCCAGCGGGTTTGCATAGGCGCCGCGTTTGGATGTCGACAGGCCAAGCGCAATCAGCGCCTCGGCC
>NZ_RZOS01000366.1:0-5889 GCF_004022605.1 Mesorhizobium sp. M4B.F.Ca.ET.089.01.1.1 | reverse complement strand
ATCTGGGTTGATGACCAGCACCGCCGAGCCGCTGCGCGCCAGTTCGATCAGTGCCGGGCGGATGTGGGCGGCGGCCCCCGCGTCGACGCCCCAGGTCGGCTGGTTGACCACCATGACGCTTGGCTTGCGGTCGAGCTCGCGCCCAACGATGAATTTTTGCAGATTACCGCCGGACAATGCCGCGGCCTCCGGATCGGGCGCGCTCTTGCGAACGTCCATCACCTCGATGATGCGCTGGGAAGCAGCGTAAATGGCGGCGCTCTTGACCATGCCGCCGGAGCCGACGAAGGCCTTGCCGTCGGTGGCGTGGCGCGAGAGCAAAAGGTTCTCCGACAGCTTCATGCGCGGCGCGGCGCCGTGGCCGAGCCGTTCTTCCGGCACGAAGGCAGCGCCCATCAGCCGCCTGCCGGTGATGCTCAGGCCGCCGGCGTCCTTGCCGCGGATGCGTACCGAGCCGGCCTCCGGCTGCAGCGCTTCGCCGGAGACGGATTCGAAGAATTCGCCCTGGCCATTGCCGGCGACGCCGGCGATACCGATCACCTCGCCGGCGCGCACGGTGAGGTTGATGTTCCTCAGCGGGATCGAGAATGGCGTCGCCGGCTTGCGGGTCAGCGCGCGGATCTCGAGCAGCGCCGGCGCCGTCTCGATGCCTTCGGCCGGCGCGCGCACCACCGCCTTCACCTCGTTGCCGACCATCATGCGGGCGAGCGAGGCGGCGGTTTCCTGGCGCGGATTGCAATGGCCGACCACCTTGCCGTGACGCAGCACCGTGGCGCGGTCGCAGATGCGTTTGACCTCTTCCAGCCGGTGCGAGATGTAGAGGATCGACTTGCCTTCCGAGCGCAGCCTTTCCAGCGTCTCGAACAGCTTGTCGGCTTCCTGCGGCGTCAGCACCGATGTCGGCTCGTCGAGGATGATGAGCTGCGGCGTCTGCAGCAGGCAGCGGATGATCTCGATGCGCTGGCGTTCGCCGACGGAGAGGTCACCGACCAGCGATTCCGGATCGAGCGGCAGGCCGTAGCTGTAGGAGAGCGCCCGCGCCTTGGCGGCGATGCTGCTGATGGGCGAGCCGTCGTCCAGCGACAGCGCGATGTTCTCGGCCGCCGTCAGCGCCTCGAACAGCGAGAAATGCTGGAACACCATGCCGATGCCGAGCTTCTTGGCGGCGCCGGGACTGGCGATCCGGACGGGCTGGCCGTCCCAGAATATCTCGCCGGAATTCGGCTCCAGCGATCCGAACAGCATCTTGACCAGCGTCGACTTGCCGGCGCCGTTCTCGCCGAGCAACGCGTGGATCTCGCCCTTCGCGATGTTGAGGTCGACATGGTTGCACGCCGTCAGCGTGCCGAAAATCTTGGTCAGCCCGCGAACTTCAAGCAGATTCGCGCTGTCGTGATTTGCACTCACAGTGCCTCCCATCTGGTTTGCCAGATATGTTCTGTGTTCCCGCAAGCATGGTATGCGCGGCCGGCTCCCGTCGGAAAGCGGCACGCGACTTGAAAGAGCTTCAAGAATTTCAGCGGAAACTCAAGCGGTAAAAAAGTACTCCGCAAGGCCACGAAAATCGGGAGCTGTCTTTTCGGGCGACCAATGCTTACGGCGGCGGCAAACCGCCGAAAACGACGACATCAGGGGATGAGGACGGTCGTGCCCGTCGTACGCCTTCCTTCGAGATCAGAATGCGCCCGGCCGGCGTCCTTGAGCGCGTACCGCTGGTTGATCTTGATCTCTACGGCACCGCTCAGCACGACGTCGAACAGGGCTTCGGCCGACGCCACGAGATCCTCGCGCCTGGCGTTGTAGACGAACAGCGTCGGCCTGGTGGCGAACAGCGAGCCCTTCTGCGCCAGCAGCGACATCGAGAAGGGCGGGATCGGCCCGGAGGACTGGCCGAAGCTGACGAAGGTGCCGAGCGGCCTCAGGCAGTCGAGCGAGGCGGGAAACGTATCGTTGCCGACGGAATCGTAGACGACATCGCATTTCCTGCCGCCGGTGATGGCGGCGACGCCGGCGACGAAATCCTGCTCCTTGTAGTTGATGACATGGTCGAAGCCATGCGCCCTGGCGAGCTCGATCTTGTCGGCGGAACTCGCCGTGCCGATGACGGTGGCGCCGAGATGCTTGGCCCACTGTCCGAGCATCAGGCCGACGCCGCCGGCCGCCGCATGGAAGAGGACGGTATCGCCCGCCTTCACCTTGAAGGTGCGGCGCAGGAGATACTCCGCAGTCATGCCCTTCAGCATCATCGCCGCCGCCTGCTCGTCGCTGATGCCGTCGGGCACCTTCACCACGCGGTCCGCGGCAATGACCCGCTGCTCGGCGTAAGCGCCGACATTGACGGCGTAGGCGACGCGGTCGCCGGGCTTCAGCCAGTCGACGTCGGCACCGATTTTGAGCACCACGCCGGCCGCCTCGCCGCCGGGGATCAGCGGAAAGCCGCCGGGCGGCGGATAGAGGCCCGAGCGATGGTAGACGTCGATGAAGTTGAGGCCGATCGCGGTGTGCCTGATCAGGATCTGCCCGGCGCCTGGCTGGCCCGGATCCGCGTCCTCATAGATCAGTACTTCCGGGCCGCCATGGGCGTGGATGCGGATCGCTTTGGGCATTGGGCAGTCTCTCTTGGGATCGGGCCGTCCTGGGAACCGGCCTTCGCGGGGATCAGTCTTTCCGGGCGCCGGGCTTGGCGCCGAGCCTTGGAAAGAACTGCATGATACCGCCGATGCAGGCGAGGTAAAGTCCGGTGACCGTGATGCCGACCTTGGTGAAGACGCTCACCTGTTCGCCCAGCACGCCGATCTGGTCGTAGAAGGCGGCAAGCGCTGCCTGCGCCAGCGCCAGCGCGCCGAAGGCGCACCACAAAAGCGTCATGCCGAGATTGATCGGCCTCAGCCGCACCACGCGAACCGGATGGATGAAGTTGATCGGCACGAAGGTGAGGATGCCGGCGACCACCACCACGGCGAAGGAAACCCACTGCCCGGGCTCGATGACGAAGAGCGTGAACACCACCATGTTCCAGACGACCGGGAATCCCTTGAAGAAATTCTCCTTCGTCTTCATGCCGGTGTCGGCATAGTAGATCGCGCTCGACACCACGATGATGGCCGCCGACAGGAAGGATAGTTTCTCGCCCATGAAGCCGCGCTGATAGAGCGCGAAGGCCGGAATGAGCACGTAGGTCACGTAGTCGATGATGTTGTCGAGGAGCTCGCCCGACCATGTCGGCAAAATCTCCTTTACCTCGAGCTTCCTGGCGATCGGTCCGTCAATGCCGTCGACGAACAGCGCCAGGCCCAGCCACCAGAACATCGCCGTCCAGCGCTGCTCGCTCGCCGCGACGAGCGACAGGAAGGCCAGGAACGAGCCCGATGCCGTCAGCAGGTGCACCGAAAAGGCGCGCGCCTGCGGCCACGTGACCTTCTTCTTCGGTCGCGGAATCCGATCGGCGATTTTCTTGGCGGCTTTCCTGGCCGTAGTGTTCTTGCTCACGGGCCCCGCCAGTCCAGTTTGCAGATCTCGGCCGAACGGCCGGCAAAGTTCCAGTTGCGGCCGAAGGCGCGCATCTTGCTCTTGTCGGACTTAGCCACGATGATTTCCGGCGCGATCCAGTACTCGGAGTTGCTGATCACCGTATCCTTCTCGCGGTCCTTGCCGGGAACCGGCGTCACCGCCCCGTCGATGATCTTTGGTATCTGGAAGATACGCGTCTTGTCACGCGTCTCATAGGTGATCGGCGCCTGTTCGACGCCGAGGAATTTTCCGACCAGGATGGAGAGCAGCGCGGTTGTGCCGCCTGCCTTGCCGGTAAAGATCTTGGTCAGCGCCTTGACCGCGTAGACCGAGGCGCGCTTGTCGATGAACAGGCCGGCGGTCCAGTTGCCTCGGCTCATATATCCGGGGATTTCCATCACCAGGCCGAGATTGAGCCCGGAGAGGTCGACGTCGCCGAAATGGCCGGCGTCGATGCGGAAACCGGCCCAAGTCTGGCAATAACCCTCGGTCGGCGGATGGCTGCCGAGCGACAGCACGCAGGGGCAAAAAACCGTGCAATTGCAGGAGAGGACGAGCTCTCCCTTCATTGCCCAGCCCTGATCCGTCATCGACTTCTCCCCCCTCAGGCCGAAACTAATAGCAGGGCGGCGCCCCAGACAAGCAGTATCGCACCGGCGACCCGGCTTGCCACCCTGCCCTGGGTCTGTTTTTCGATCAGGGTGAACAGGCCGATCAACGCCATCCAGAAGATGTTCATTGCGCCGACGGCGAACATCACCAGCATCAGCGCCCAGCAGCAGCCGAGGCACCACAGGCCCTGTTCCAGGCCGAGCCGGAAGATGCGTTGGGGTTTCGCGCTCCAGTTTGCGAACAGGATCGAGAACGGGTTCCGGCATTTCGTCAGGCAGGCTTCCTTCCAGCCGCTGAACTGGTAGAGGCCTGCGACCAGCAAGGCCAGCGCCCCGGCAATGCCCACGACCGGATCCAGCAATCGCGCCGCCGGAGCAAAAGCATGGACGCCGAGGGTCAGCCCCGCAACAGCGCCGAAGCGACGAGCCATGTGCAAAGATAGCCGGCGACCAGAACCAGCGGGTGGACGACCGGCTCGCCCTTGATGCGGGCGGTATCGGCGATCTCGCAATAGGTGCGGATCATTGGTGCTGCGGAAGGCAGCATCGCCGCCACGGCCATCAGGAACCACATCAGGACAAGCGCCGGCGCCTGGGCGCTGATTGCATCGGCAAACGACGCCGGTGTCAGGCAGAGAGCGAAAAACCGGTCCAGAAAATCCGGCAGCGGCAGCGGTGGCAGGTTGTTCAGCATGAAATCGCCGGGGGCCGAGGCGCCCGCTATCCGGCTTTCGGCGCCGCGGATCGCCATGGCGCCAAGCGTGAGCCAGGCCAGCATGACCGCCGCTCCCACTGCCACGGTCACCGCCAGCCGGGGGTTGCGCGCGACGCTCGCCGTGGCGCGGCCGGCCCGGTCGAGATGGCTGAAATCATGGTCCTGGCCGGTCATGGACCCGAAATGGGCCGAATCGCCGCGTTGATCAAGCCGTGCGATCGGGCCTATACCGACGTTGGCGGCCAGTTGGGCCTGCATTGCGATCTGGATACCGGATTTGGATCATCACAAGACAGCGCGGATATTGGTTGCCGGCAGCGGTCCGGCCGGGCTGATCGCGGCGCTCGGCTTTGCCGAGGCCGGCTTTGCGGTGACGCTGGCAGGCCCGGAAGCCAATGGCCAGGATGGCCGCACCACGGCACTGATGAACCCTGCCTTGAAAGTCCTCGAGCGGCTGGGCGTTCTCGCCGAACTCAAGCCAAAGGCCGCGCCGCTGAAGGTGATGCGCATCGTCGACGCGACGAGGCGGCTGGTCCGCAGCCCGACGGTCACCTTCCGCGCCACCGAAATCGGCGAAGAGCAGTTCGGCTTGAACCTGCCCAACAACGTGCTTGTTCCAGCCCTTGCCAGGGCGGTTGCCGCGCATGTGGGCATCGAATGGCGGAAATCGATGGTCGAGAGCTGGCGCCTGGACACCACCCATGCCCATGCCGTGCTTGCCGATGGCAGCGAGATTTCCGCCTCCCTGGCGGTCGCCGCCGACGGGCGCTTGTCGCCGGCGCGCGAGGCGGCTGGCATCGCCGCATCGGTGCGCTCCTATCCACAGGCGGCGCTGGTTCTCAATTTCAGCCACCGCAGCGACCACGCCTTCACCTCGACCGAGTTCCACACCGAGACCGGCCCGTTCACGCAGGTTCCCCTGCCCGGCAACCGTTCCAGCCTTGTCTGGGTGGTGAAGCCGGAGACGGCGACGGAACTGGCGGCGCTCGACAACGCAACGCTCTCGCAGCGCGTCGAAGAGCAGATGCAGTCGATGCTGGGGCGCGTCACCGT
>NZ_RZOS01000365.1:0-5920 GCF_004022605.1 Mesorhizobium sp. M4B.F.Ca.ET.089.01.1.1 | reverse complement strand
GCAGCAAGCCGCAGCATGTCGTCCCGTCCTGGGATCTGACGACGCTGTGGGTGGCCAACAACGGCACCGGCAAGAACGGCAGCCTGACGCCGGTCGACCCGAAGACCGGCAAGCCCGGCCAGCAGATCCCCGTCGACGATCCCTACAACATGTACTTCATGCCCGACGGCAGTTCGGCCATCATCGTCGACGAGGCCTTGCGGCAGCTCGACCTGCGCGACCCGCAGAGCATGGCGCTGAAGTCGGTCATCGCCACGCCCGACTGCGCCGGCATCAATCACGCCGATTTCTCGGTCGACGGCTCCTACGCCATATTCACCTGCGAATACGGCAATGGCGGGCTGCTCAAGGTCGACCTGAAGAACCAGAAGGTGCTTGGCCGGCTCGACCTCTCCAGGATGGGCATGCCGCAGGACATAAGGCTCTCGCCCGACGGCAAGGTCTTCTATGTCGCCGACATGATGAATGACGGCGTCTTCCTGGTCGACGGCGACAGCTTCAAGGAAATCGGCTTCATCGCCACCGGCATCGGCACGCATGGCTTTGTCGTCAGCCGCGACGGCAAGCGGCTTTACGTCTCGAATCGCGGCTCGCACAAGATGGAGCAAGGCCGTGCCAAGGGTCCCGGCAGCGTGACGGTGATCGACTTCGCGACCCGCTCGGTCGTCGCACAATGGCCCGTTCCGGGCGGCGGCAGCCCCGACATGGGCAATGTCAGCGCCGACGGCAGGCAGCTATGGCTGTCCGGCCGCTTCGACAGCGAGGTTTACATGTTCGACACCACGTCCGGCGCGGTCACCAGGATCCCGGTCGGAGCGGAGCCCCACGGCCTGACGGTGTGGCCGCAGCCAGGACGGTACTCGCAAGGGCACACGGGGAACATGCGGTAGGCCATTGCCCTTTTGAGGAGCGGTGACCGCGTCAAGACAAATGCATTCTTCCGCAGCGATCTGCCTAATGATTCGGCAGAATTCCGGAAATATTGAGTAAAATTGCCCCGGCTTCACGCTTTAATTGTATTAGCGATTCCTCATTCTCTTCGACAGAAAGATTTAATCGGCGGAAATGTCAATTTTCCCTGTACTATATGGTCATTCCTTGGAACGATAATTTGAACTACAACGTTGGTCCGTAAGCGGTCGCTTGAACTCCCATCGAGCGGCTCGAACAGGCCGGCATTCCGAGGAAGGATCGTCCGATGACCAGTGTCGTCAACGCCAAAGGCATTCCCCTTCCCTACACCGGCGCTTCCACCCATTGGTACTCCGCAACCGGAGCCGGACCGGAGCTGCGCGGCACGTCCGGCAACGATTCGTTCTGGGGCGACACCAGCGTCAACGTCACCATGTATGGCGGCGCTGGCGACGACTATTACCACCTCTATTCGACGATCAACCGGGCCGTCGAGCTGCCTGGACAGGGCATCGACACGATCGACACCTGGATGAGCTACAAGCTCCCCGACAATTTCGAGAACCTGGTCGTCACCGGCGCCAACAAATATGCGTTCGGAAATGCGCTCGACAACATCATCAAGGGCGGCACAAGCAGCCAGACGTTTGACGGCGGCAAGGGCAACGATGTCCTGATCGGCGGCGGCGGCGCCGACACGTTCATCATCACCAAGGGCAATGGCAGCGACCTGATCACCGATTTCGGCGCCGACGACACCGTCCGCCTCAACGGCTACGACTTCATGTCGTTCGACGACGTCAAGGCGCACATGATCCAGTCGGGGCCGAACCTCCTGCTCAACCTTGGATCGGATGAGGTGCTGGTGTTCAACAACACCACCGTCGACAAGCTGTCGGCCGGCCAGTTCGATCTGCCGATCGACAAGTCCGGCATGACGTTGTCCTTCTCCGACAATTTCAACACGCTCAGCCTTCACAATAGCCAAGGCGGCACCTGGGATACCAATTTCTGGTGGGGGCAGCCGAACGGCAGCACGCTCACCCAGAACAACGAGCTGCAATGGTATATCGACGCCGACTACGCCCCGACGAGCTCGGTCCATCCGTTCAGCATCAACAACGGCGTGCTGACGATCACCGCCGCACAGGCGCCGGCCGACATCAAGCCGCTGATCAACAACTATGAATACACCTCCGGCATCCTGACGACGCACGACACCTTCTCGCAGACCTATGGCTATTTCGAAATGCGGGCCGACCTGCCGGAAAACACCGGCGCCTGGCCGGCCTTCTGGCTGCTTCCGGAAGACGGCTCGTGGCCGCCGGAGCTGGACGTGGTGGAAATGTACGGCCAGAGCCCGAACGCGCTGCTGATGACCGCGCACACAAATCAGACGGGGACCCACACCAAGGTCGGGTCGACGGTGAATGTGTCCGACACCGACGGCTTCCACACCTACGGCCTGTTGTGGACGCCAGACAAGCTGGTGTGGACCTATGACGGCGTGCAGGTGGCGGAGGTGGCGACGCCGTCCGACATGAACAAGCCGATGTATATGCTGGTCGATCTCGCGATCGGCGGTCAGGCCGGCGCACCGCCGGACCATCTCGCCACGCCGGCCGAAATGAAGATCGACTATATCCGCGCCTACACGCTGGACGATTTGCAGCAGAGCCACCTGAGCACGACAGGCGAACACACTGTCTAGGCGGACCGGCGCCATGTCCCGGGATCGTGAGCGATCGCACGATGCAGGAGCGACCGCAAGCTCGAGCCTTCGTGCGGTGTTCGTGCGCGCCGTCGCCGATGTCGGCCTGTTCTCGCTGCTGATCAACATCCTGCTGTTGGTCATCCCGCTCTATTTGCTGCAGGTCTATGACCGCGTACTGCCCTCCTCCAGCGTCGAGACGCTTGCCTACCTGTCGGTGATCGCCGTTCTCGCGCTCGCCTTCCTCGGCTTCCTGGACGCCGTCCGCGCCATCTACTCGCAGCGCATTGCAGCCGCCGTCGACCGGAAGCTGGGCGCAAGCACATTCGCCGCCTCGCTGGGCGCCAGATATGCAGGCGGCCTGTCGCCGCTGCGCGATCTTGCCTCGGTCTGCGCCTTCATCAGGTCGCGCGGCGTGGCGGTGCTGTTCGACCTTCCCTTCGCGCCCGCCTTCCTCGCTCTGCTCTATCTCATCCATCCGGTGCTGTTCTGGCTGACGCTTGCCGGGGCCGTGCTTTTGCTTCTCCTGGTGGTGGCGAACCAGCTTGCGATCGGCAGGAACGATGCCTTGTCCGCCGAGCGCTCGGCGCTCGCCAGCCGGGCCGAGCAGGCCTTCGAGCGCAATGCCGAAACGCTGCGCGCCATGGGCATGATCGAGAACGCCGCCCGGGTCTGGGGACGGCACGTCGGGGAAGCGCTCGTCCTGCATGACCGCTCCTCGAGCGCCAACGCGATTTTCAGCGGCGCGTCGCGGGCGCTGCGCATGGTGCTGCAACTGGCGATCCTCGGCGCCGGCGCCTGGCTGGTGCTGCAGGGACAGATGACGGCCGGCATGATCTTCGCCTCCTCGCTGGTGTCGTCGCGCGCGCTGCAGCCGCTCGACCAGTTGATCGGATCCTGGCGGCAGATCGTCGACGCCAGGCGGGCGTGGAAGCGGCTGGCGACAGCGCTTGCGGCGCATCCGGCGAAAGCGCGCAAGCTCACCCTGCCCGATCCCTCCGGCGCGATCTCCGCGCAGGATATTTTCTTCATCGCGCCGAATACCCCGCTGGGCGCGGAGCCCATCCTCAAGCGGCTGAACTTCCAGATCGGCGCCGGCGAAGCGGTGGCCATCGTCGGCCCGAGCGGCGCCGGCAAATCCACGCTGGCGCGATTGCTTGTCGGTGCCGCCCAGCCGACCGGCGGCTCGGTGCGGATCGACGGCGCCGACCTCAGGACCTGGGACGAAAACCAGCTCGGCCGGCACATCGGCTATCTGGCGCAAGAGGTGGAGCTCTTTCCCGGATCGATCGGAGACAATGTCGCCCGCTTCGACCCTGAAGCGGCCGACCCGGCGATCATCGCGGCGGCAGGGCGCGCCGGGGCGCATGAGCTGATCCTGGCGCTGCGCGACGGCTACCAGACCGTGGTCGGTCCATCGGACAGGACGCTGTCGGGCGGCGAGCGCCAGCGGATCGGCCTGGCGCGCGCCTTCTACGGCAATCCGCGCATCCTCGTGCTGGACGAGCCCAGCACCCATCTCGACGGCGGCGGCGAGATGGCGCTCGAGGCGGCGCTTGCCGCAGCGCGGGCAGCCGGCGTGACGACGATCGTGATCACGCATCGTCCTTCGATCGCCGCGGCCTGCGACCGCGTGATGCTTTTGCGCGGCGGCGTGATCGAAGCTTTTGGTCCGAGCGGCGAGGTGCTGCGGCAGCCGGTGACCGGCAAGGGCCCGGCCGCACAGCCGAACACGGTGGTGACCGGATCCTTCGCGCCGACGATCCGTCCGCACAGCATCCGCTTCGGGTCCTAGCCATGGCCGTCGGGAACCTCATCCTCGAAGGGCAGCCCCGCACCGACTTCCGGCGCGTGGCCTTGACCGGCTACGCGGCGACAGCGCTGCTGGCCGGCTGCTTCGGCTATTGGGCCGTGAGCGCGCCGCTCGCCGGCGCGGTGATCACGCAGGGCACGATCGCGGCGACCGGCGGCAACATCCTCATCCAGCATTCCGAGGGCGGCATCATCAATCAGTTGCTGGTCCACGAAGGCGACCGCGTTGAGCAGGGTGAGCCGCTGATCCTGCTTGATCGAACGGCAGCGCAGGCCGACCTCAACCGGCTGACGAGACAGTCGATCGCGCTCAGGGCGAGTGCTGCACGGCTGGAGGCCGAGCGCGACGGACTGGACGGGCTGGCGCCGATCATCGGCGCCGCGCCGGTGCCTTTCCAGCAGGACTTCCAAAATCTGGTGCGGGAACAGCGGAAGGAATTCGCCGCCAGGCTCGCCCGCTTCCGCTCGGAACAAGCGATCCTCGCCCAGCGTGTCGCCATGCATCGCCAGTCCGTCATTGGCTTGAACGCCCAAAAGCAGGCCGTTCAACAACAGGCCGAGGTGGTGAAGAAGGAGCTTGGCATCAAGACCAGCCTGCTGGACCAGGGCCTCACCAATCGCACCGAATATTCGCAGCTTCTGCGCTCGCAGGCCGATCTCGTCGGCCAGGCCGGAGCGCTGGAAGCCAATCTCGCCGCGGCCAACACGCAGATCGTCGAAGCCGAGCAGCAGATCGAGCGGGCGACCACGCAGCGCGTCGAGGAGGCCCTTACCAAGCTGGACGAGGTTCGCACCAATCTGGCCGACATCGAGGAACAGATGCGCGCCGCCGAGGCGGTGCTTCAGCGCACGACGATCAAGGCGCCGGCGGCGGGCATCGTGGTGTCGTCGACCTATAATTCCACGGGCAGCGTGATCGCCCCCGGCGAAAAGATCATGGAGATCCTGCCCACCGCGTCGGGTCTCATCGTCGATGCCAAGCTGCGGCCGAAGGACATCGACGAGGTGCGTGTCGGTCAGCCGGCGAAGCTCCGGTTGGCGGCCTTGAACACGCGGCTGACGCCGGAGGTCTCGGCCACCGTGACGCAGATTTCCGCCGATCGGCTGATCGACCAGGCGACGCACGAGCCCTATTTCCGCGCCAGGCTGAAGATTGCCGACCAGCTGCCGCCCGGGGTGAAAGCGGAACAGCTTTATCCGGGAACGCCGGTCGAGGCGTTCATCAACACCGGCGACCGGACCTTCTTCGAGTATCTCGCCCGGCCAATGCTCGATTCCTTCGCGCGTGCTTTCACGGAGCGGTAGGTTTGCCGGCCGCAGATCTTGCCCGCACCGGGGCATTGCGGCCCCCTCCTTTTACCGCGCTGAGGCCCGCTGACCCGAATTGTCTATCCGCGCTAGCTCAAGCGGGCGATTTGGCGGCGGTCCATATCGGCTACAAATGACCTGTCGCTTGACGCTGGGGTCATTGGGTGGGCACCCGTC
>NZ_RZOS01000364.1:0-5945 GCF_004022605.1 Mesorhizobium sp. M4B.F.Ca.ET.089.01.1.1 | reverse complement strand
TCCCTGCCCCGCCCGTACCGGCATCCCGTCTCGCCCGACTATCGCGCCGAGCGGTTGCCGTTTGGTTTCCGAATTGCCAATGGCGATGCGGAACCCTATGTCTGGACCCGCAGACAGGCAACAATGACCCCTTTGATGGCGCGCGCTTTCCTCTTTGTCCTCGACTCGTTCGGCATCGGCGGCGCCGCCGATGCCGAACGCTATGGCGATGCCGGCGCCGACACGTTCGGTCACATCGCGCTCGCCTGCGTTGAGGGGCGCGCGGATCGCGAGGGCCTGCGCAAGGGACCGCTCGCCGTGCCCAACATGGTCTCGCTTGGGCTGGCGGGCGCGGCGGAAACCGCGACGGGGTTCCGCTTCGGCAATGGCGGCACGGCGCCGATCGCGGCGGCTTTCCATGGCGCGGCGCAAGAAGTGTCGAGCGGCAAGGACACACCGTCCGGCCACTGGGAGATAGCCGGCCTGCCGGTGCGTTTCGACTGGGGCTATTTCCCGCAGACGGTGCCCGCCTTTCCGGCCGAACTGACCGAGGCGATGATCAGCGAGGGAAAGGTGCCCGGCATTCTGGGCGATTGCCACGCGGGAGGAATCGAGATCATCGAGCGGTTCGGCGAGGAGCATATCCGGACCGGCAAGCCGATCTGCTACACCTCGGTCGACTCCGTGCTGCAGATCGCCGCCCACGAAACGCATTTCGGCCTCGAACGGCTCTACGAATTCTGCAAGACGGTGCGCAGGCTGGCCGATCCGCTGAACATCGGCCGGGTAATCGCGCGGCCTTTTGTCGGGGAAACCGTCGCCACCTTCGAGCGGACATATAACCGCCGCGACTATGCCGTGCCGCCACCCGAACCGACGCTGCTCGACCGGCTGACGGAGCGCGGCAGCAAGGTCATCGCGGTCGGCAAGATCGGTGACATCTTCGCGCATCGCGGCATCTCGGAGGTGCGCAAGGCAGCTGGCAACATGGCGATGTTCGACAAGGCGCTCGGCGCGATGGACGATGCCGGCGACGGCGACCTGGTGTTTGCCAATTTCGTCGATTTCGACACCGAGTTCGGCCACCGGCGCGATGTCGCCGGCTATGCCGCGGCGCTGGAGGCGTTCGATCGGCGCCTGCCCGAAGCGCTGGCGAAACTGCGGCAAGGCGACCTGCTCATCCTCACCGCCGACCATGGCAACGATCCGACCTGGCGCGGCACCGACCATACGCGCGAACGCATCCCGGTGATCGGCACCGGACCGGGGCTGGCAGGCGGCGACATCGGCCTCAGGCCAACCTTCGCCGATATCGGCGAGACCGTCGCCGAGCATCTCGGGCTGGCGCCCGGCCGTCACGGCACCTCCTTTCTTGGAGCAATCGGCGGTCATGCCCGAACTGCCTGAGGTCGAAACCGTCCGGCGCGGGCTGCAGCCGGTCCTGGAAGGCGCTCGCCTGGTCAGGGTCGAGGCGCGCCGGCCCGATCTCAGGTTTCCATTTCCCGCGCGTTTCTCCGAACGGCTGACCGGCAAGACCATCACCGCGCTCGGCCGTCGCGCCAAATACCTGACCATACAGTTGGATGGCGGCCCGGTGCTGATCTGCCATCTCGGCATGTCGGGCTCGTTCCGCATCGAAGCCGCCGATGGCAACGAGACGCCAGGCACCTTTCATCACGAGCGGTCGAAGAGCTCCACGCACGACCATGTCGTTTTCGATGTCGAGACGGCCGCGGGCGCCCGCTCGCGCGTGATCTTCAATGATCCGCGCCGTTTCGGCTTCATGCTGTTTGCCGAAGGCGTGCCCGATACCCATCCGATGCTGACCGGCCTGGGCGTCGAGCCGACAGGCAATGCGCTGGACGGCGCCCTGCTCGCCTCGCTGCTCAAGGGCCGCAGATCGCCGTTGAAGGCAGCGCTTCTCGACCAGCGGCTGATCGCCGGGCTCGGCAATATCTATGTGTCCGAAGCGCTGTGGCGCGCCGGCCTGTCGCCGCTGCGCGAAGCAGGCACCATCGCCAAGGCCGGCAAGCAGGCCAGGGAGCAGGCCGAACGGCTGGCCGAGGCGATCCGGTCGGTCATCGCCGATGCGATCGCCGCCGGCGGATCGTCGCTGCGCGACTATGTGCAGACCGACGGGTCGCTCGGCTATTTCCAGCATTCCTTCGCCGTCTACGACCGCGAAGGCGAGCCATGCCCGAAGCCTGGCTGCGGCGGCCACATCGAGCGCATCGTGCAGAGCGGCCGCTCGACCTTCTATTGCCGGACCTGTCAGCGGTGAGCTAGACCGATCTCCTCAATCGGAACGAGGAGGCGATGCCATGACCTATGAAACCATCATCGTGGAGACGCGCGGCAAAGTCGGGCTGATCACGCTGAACCGGCCGAAGGCGCTCAATGCGCTGAACACCGAGGTCATGAGAGAAGCGGTCGAGGCGGTGAACGGGTTCGGCGCCGACCCCGGCATCGGCGCGATCGTCATCACCGGTTCCGAGAAGGCCTTCGCCGCGGGCGCCGACATCAAGCAGATGCAGTCGATCGCCTTCGTCGATGCCTACACGCAGGACTTCTTCGTCGGCTGGGAGGAGCTTACGCGCGTGCGAAAGCCGATCATCGCGGCGGTCGCGGGTTACGCCCTTGGCGGCGGCTGCGAACTGGCAATGATGTGCGATTTCATCATCGCCGCGGACACCGCCAGGTTCGGCCAGCCCGAGATCACGCTCGGCGTGATGCCCGGCATGGGCGGATCGCAGCGGCTGACCCGGTTCGTCGGCAAGTCGAAGGCCATGGATATGTGCCTGACGGGGCGGATGATGGATGCGGCGGAGGCAGAGCGCTGCGGGCTGGTCTCGCGAGTCATGCCCGCCGGCGATCTCGTCGAGGAGGCGCTGAAGGCCGCGGCAAAGATAGCGGAATTCTCGCTGCCCTCTGTGATGATGACGAAAGAGGCCGTCAACCGGGCCTATGAGACGACGCTTGCGGAGGGTTTGCGGTTCGAGCGGCGGCTGTTCCATTCGCTGTTTGCGCTGGACGACCAGAAGGAAGGCATGGCGGCCTTCGCCGAGAAGCGGAAGCCCAATTTCACCAATCGATAAGATGGCCGGGCGCCAGCCTCAAAAAGAAGGCAAAGCGGCGTTGACGCGCCGGAAAAGCTGAACTATAAGCCGCACCAACCGAGGCGGCCTGTGGCTGCCCGTTTGTTTTTTGCGCCCTGCGATACTGCTGGCGCCCACCAGATCAGAAGAGAGGCATCATGGCCAATACCTCCTCGGCCAAAAAGGCAACGCGCAAGATCGCCCGCCGCGCCGCGATCAACAAGAACCGCCGCTCGCGCGTCCGCACCTATGTGCGCCAGGTCGAAGAGGCGCTGGCCTCGGGTGACAAGGCCGCAGCACTCGCCGCCTTCAAGGCCGCCGAGCCGGAATTGATGCGCGCCGCGACCAAGGGCGTGATCCACAAGAACACGGCATCGCGCAAGGTTTCGCGGCTGGCGCACCGGGTCAAGGTACTGACCGCCTGATACGCCTACCCTAGACTAGCGTTCTTCGAACCCGGCGGATGACGCCGGGTTTTTTCGTTTGCCGGCAAGTACTTAAAAAGAACGCCCGGAGATCGCATCCGGGCTGGATTTCAAAATCCAGATTGTTTTGCCGGCATATACATGCGCACTGATATTCCGTTATGTCGAAAGCGGGTGTGCACCCAGATTCAGCTGTCAGAAATTATCCATACATTTCAGTCACTTGCAGACGGTGATCCACAGCTTGTTCACATCGAGTTCGAGCTGCGGGGGACAAGTAGCTGTCAAGCGAATTATTTCAGAAAATTTCCTGCCGGGTGGCCTTTTTCATATTCGCCGGAAAAGGGTTTGAATCACAATGGCTTTGTCAAAATATGCCGTTGCGGCACCTGTTGCAGACCCGCCTCCGCTAACCAGATTCGTTAAAAATCCGTTAGTCGTGGCCTTGCCCTATCCACAGCGATTTCGGTAATGTCCATCCATCGAAGGGACGGGCTCTTGGCCCCCAAACCCAGCCTGAATTGGCCACCACAAAATGGCAGAATTCATGACGTGGAGCAATTCCGCGAACGGGTTTGATTTGTCTTTTCGATGCGGGTAGGGGACTGGCGTAATTTTTACATGGCAGGTCGATGGCGCGCCGGCGTTTTCGCCGGGCGGTAGAGCTTTGCCTTGTTCAGAAAAACGACCCGGCTTGCAAGGGCCGGGACCGGTCCCTTGTGTAGAACGAGGCGGCATTCACCACCAGCGGCGGTGGCAGTGTCGCAGCGAAGATACGGTCGCCGGAAACATGGATGCAGGAGGCGCATCCCCGGCGGAAAACAGGTACAAACAGGCAAGGAACGCGGTCATGCAGAGCGGCATCGAAAGGGAGCTAACGAGCGAACTCCCATTTCAAGCAACTTTTGTCGGAGGGGGCGACATGGTGGCATCCAGCGACGCGGAACAGAAGTTCGAGCGGGTCAAGACCCAGCTGAAGGCGCGCTTGGGAGCCGAGGTCTATTCTAGCTGGTTCGGCCGGATGAAGGTCGCCGAGGCGTCCCGGGGCATTGTCCGCATCTCGGTGCCCACGGCCTTCCTGCGGTCGTGGATCAACGGCCACTATCTCGATCTGATCGCCGAACTGTGGAAGCACGAGGATCCCGAGGTCCTGAAGATCGAGATCGTGGTGCGCACCGCCACGCGCCAGACGCGCAATGGCGTCGAGCCGGAAGTGGCGCCGGCACGCAAGATGACCAGGCAGACGCAAACGGCGCTCGCGGCAGGCACCGCCGGATCAGGCAGGGTGGAGCGGGCACCGGCGCCGCGCCAGGGCGCGCCCGCCGAAACGGAGTTCCGGCACAATGTGCTGGGGTCGCCGCTCGATCCGCGCTACACGTTCAATTCCTTCATCGAAGGCCCGTCGAACCGGGTGGCTTTCGCCGCGGCAAAGGCGGTGGCGGAATCGCAGTCGAGTGCGGTGCGCTTCAACCCGCTGTTCCTTCATGCCACGGTCGGTCTCGGCAAGACGCATCTTCTGCAGGCGATCGCGGCGGAATCGCTGATGCACAACCCGAAATCGCGCGTCGTCTATCTGACGGCCGAGTATTTCATGTGGCGCTTCGCTACCGCGATCCGCGACAACAACGCGCTGACGCTCAAGGAGCAGCTACGCGACATCGACCTGCTGATCATCGACGATATGCAGTTCCTGCAGGGCAAGTCGATCCAGCATGAATTCTGCCATCTCATCAACATGCTGCTCGACAGCGCCAAGCAGGTGGTGGTCGCCGCCGACCGGCCGCCGTCGGAGCTGGAATCGCTGGAGCCGCGCGTCCGCTCGCGCCTCAATGGCGGCGTGGCGCTGGAAATGTCGGCGCCGGACTTCGCCATGCGGCTCGGCATGCTGAAGCTGCGTCTTGCGACGGCCAAGGTCGACGACACCTCGCTCGATATTTCGGAGGAGATCCTCAACCATGTCGCGCGCACGGTGACGGGCAGCGGGCGCGAGCTGGAGGGCGCCTTCAACCAGCTCCTGTTCAGGCAGTCCTTCGAGCCGCAGATCAGCATCGACCGCATCGATGAGATCCTCGGCCACATCTATCGCTCGGGCGAGCCGAAGCGGGTGCGCATCGAGGACATCCAGCGCATCGTGGCGCGTCACTACAATGTGTCGAAGACCGAGCTTCTGTCCAACCGGCGCACGCGCACCATCGTCAAACCGCGGCAGGTCGCCATGTACCTGTCGAAGGTGATGACGCCGCGTTCGCTGCCGGAGATCGGACGGCGGTTCGGCGGCCGCGATCATACGACGGTGCTGCACGCGGTGCGCAAGATCGAGGACCTTTCGGGCGCGGACAACACGCTGGCGCAGGAACTGGAACTCTTGCGAAGGCTGATCAACGACCAGGCTTGAGCGCCCGGGAAAAGCCGGATCGGGGACTTCGCCGGCTTTATCCCCAGAAAG
>NZ_RZOS01000363.1:0-5967 GCF_004022605.1 Mesorhizobium sp. M4B.F.Ca.ET.089.01.1.1 | reverse complement strand
ATTTACTGGCTGTTGCTCTGGACAAGGAGCAATCGAGCCACAATTTGACTACCGGGCGCCCGTTCGGTCGCTTGGGCTTGGACAACTCATATATTTTCATGGATTCTTCCGTTTATGCCGCCGAACGGGGCGCCGGCTCGAAGGTTGTCGTCTTCCTGCACGGCTTTGGCGGGTGCCATGATGTCTGGCGCCGGGTGATCTCGACGCTGTCTCCCGGCCTGCGGACGCTTGCTTACGACCTGCCCGGCCACGGCCTTTCGCTCGGTGTCCCTGGCACATCGGCACGCTCCGCCGCCAAGGCCATTCTCGCCGACCTGGCGACACGCGGAAGGAAGAAGGTGCATCTCGTCGGCCATTCGATGGGCGGCGCGGTCGCGACCCTGATGGCGTTGAGCGAGCCCGAAAGGGTAGCCTCGCTGACGCTTCTGGCGCCGGGTGGATTTGGCACTGAGATCAACGGGCCGCTGTTGCGCCGCTATGCGGCTGCCGCCGGCAGAAACGAGGTCCGTACCTGTTTGGCCGCCATGTTCGGACCAGGGGAACTGCCCCCGGAAGACATTGTGGATACGCTTGCCGAGATGCGCGAACGCCCCGGTCAGGTGCAGAAGCTTGTCGAGATCGCCGCCGTCATGACCAGGGACGATCGGCAAGGCGCCATTCCGCGCGAACAGTTGGGCACGCTCGCCATGCCGGTGATGGTGGTCTGGGGCACGGACGACGCCATGCTGCCGGTTGCCCAGGCCAACGACTTGCCGGCGCAGTTTCACCTGCATCATGTGCTGGAAGCCGGCCATATGCTGGTCGAGGAAGCATCCGATCTGGTCGCTTCCGCCGTGCGTCGCAACACAAGTCGGCGCCCCAGGCGCTCGGCCATGGCGTAAGGGCGGCAAGGCTTAACCACCATCTCGGCAGTGCATTTTGCCGGCGACTGTGTTAACCCGCTGTTAACCAACCGCGAGGCAGCCGCCGATGAAGGACGCAGGCGAGAAAACCACCCCGATCGAGGCGTCGCACAAGCTGTCCGACGCCATCCGCGACGTGAAGAACGCTTTCGCCGATCGCGACGATATCGTCGTCGACATGCGCGATGCGCACCGCATGCGGCTCGATCTGCTTGCCGCCGAGCTCGCCCCTGTCTTTGCCGAGGTGCCCACCGACATGGACAATTTCGACTTCGCGGTCTCGTCCGGCCTGCAGCCGCGCTTGTGGATCGATGCCGTCAGCCACGTCGCTATGGGCCGCGACCGTCGCACCTATCGCTTCCTCAGGGACACGCGCATCGGCCGCGTGGTCCTCGCTGAATCGAGCGAGATGAAGGTCGTCGCCGATCAGGTGACACGCTATGTGGCAGAGCGCGTCGTCGAGCGACAGCGGATGATGGAAGGCGGTGCCGAACATGCCATCCCGAGGCTGCAGCGCGCCTTGGTGACGGAAGCCGAACCGCCTTTGCGGGCGGCCCGGCGCGGCAGGGCCTGGTCGGCTGTCCTGTCCGGTCTCGGCCTGATTGCGGCCGGCGCACTGGTCGGGCTTGCCGTATCGCTCGTGCTGTTCTGGGATCGTCTCGCGGCGATGAAAATCAGCTTTTGACCAATGGGCGCGATGCCTCGGCATCGGCTCCCAGTTCGATCACTTGCAGGTCCGACGGCGGCATTGCCGGTCCAGTCAGCCCGCGCCGGGTCAGGCGGACCTGCCAGTCGCCCTTTTCGCCTGCGATGTCGACCAGATTGTACTGCGCCGCCGGGTGCCTGCCGCCGAGCCCCTGCCCGGCCGCGGCGACACCGACGACCGGGATCCTGACACCGCGAGTGCCGATGAAGAACAGGCTCGGATCGTGCGAATGGCCGTGCAGGACAAGCTCGGCGCCATGCCGATTTACCGTCCGCTGGAAGAGCTCGATGCCGAACAGGCGCTTGTATTGGGAAACGGCGCCGCGCACCGGCGGATGGTGGATCATCACCACCCGAAACAGGCCGCTGCCGGCCGTTGCGTCCAGTATCTTGCCGAGCCTTCGCGCCTGGCCTGCCCTGAAGAAGCCATTGGCCATGAACGGCGCGGTGGCGCGCGCCGTCGAAACGCCGATCAGCGCGACATTGCCACGCACGCGCAGATAGGGAAATGCATTGCGGTCGACCGGCCCGCCGGTGCCGTCGCCGCTCATCCACGCCGCCCATGACCGGCAGACCTTGTCGAAGGCGCCCGGCACGTAGGCATCGTGATTTCCGGGCACGACCGAAACGTCGTCGGGCGAGCCCAGTGTCTCCAGCCAGTGCCTGGCCATCTCGATCTCGCCGTCGAGCGCCAGGTTGACCAGGTCGCCGGTGACGGCGAGGTGGTCCGGCTGGCTGGCCTTGAGGTCGGCGACGATCGTGTCGATCACCGCGTCATGCATGTGGCGGCGGCGGTTGCGCTGCCAGTTGACGTAGCCGACCACGCGCTTGGAGGCGAGTTCGCGATAGGTTACACCGGGAAGCGGCCCCAGATGGACATCGGAAATATGCGCGAGCCTGAACATAGCTTCTTCATAAGCGAGCCGCTGCCTGCTTTCCACTCATGGTTTTGCGCCGGCTCGCGGTTCTCCCGGTGACGGAACCCCTCGATCCGGAACAGGCTATGCGTCAGACCGGCTGGCCGGGCCTCAGGGCAAGACTGTTCCATCTGTTGTTCCTGCTCAGGCGGCCGATGACGCTCGGTGTGCGCGGCCTGGTTCACGATCGCGCCTCGAACAGCGTCTTCCTGATCCGCCACACCTATGTGCCGGGCTGGCAGCTGCCGGGCGGCGGCGTCGAGGTCGGCGAAACGCTTCTGGAGGCCCTGGCGCGCGAGCTGGCCGAGGAGGGCAACATCACGATTGCGGCCGCGCCTGTGCTGAAGTCGGTGCATTTCAACCGTCGCTCCAGCAGGCGCGACCATGTCGGCTTCTATCTGATCGAGAGCTTCAAACAGACCGCGCCGAAAGCGCCCGACCACGAGATCGCCGAGGCGGGTTTCTTCCCGCTCGACCGTTTGCCGGAAGCGACGACGCCTGCAACGCTGCGGCGGATCGCCGAGATTTTCGCGAAGGCCGAGATCTCGCCTTATTGGTAATTCTAGGCAGCCTTCCCGAACCACGCCCGATCGTGCGGCGCGCCATAGTCGAGCTCCGGCCCGACCGGTACGATGCCCGTCGGGTTGATCGTCTTGTGGCTGCCGTAATAGTGCGCCTTGATGTGATGCAGATTGACCGTCTTCGAGACGCCGGGCACCTGGTAAAGGTCGCGCAGATAGTTCGACAGGTTCGGATAGTCGGCGATACGGCGCAGATTGCACTTGAAGTGCCCGACATAGACCGGATCGAAGCGCACCAGCGTGGTGAACAGCCGCCAATCCGCCTCGGTGATGCGGCCGCCAACGAGATAGCGCTGCTTTGACAGCCGATCCTCCAGGTTGTCGAGGGCCGAAAACAGCTCTTCGAACGCCTCCTCATACGCGGCCTGCGTGGTGGCGAAGCCGGCGCGATAGACGCCGTTGTTGATGGCCGGGTAGACCAGCGCGTTGACGCGGTCGATCTCCGCGCGCAACGCCACGGGATAGAAATCGACGCTCTTGTCGCCCCATTCGTCGAAAGCCGAATTGAGCATGCGGATGATCTCGGAAGACTCGTTCGAGACGATCGTTTCCTCCTTCCTGTCCCACAGCACCGGCACCGTCACCCGGCCCGAATAGGCCGGATCGGCCTTGCTGTAGACCTGGTGCAGGAAATCGAGACCATGCAGCGTGTCGCCGGTGGCGCCGTCTTCGGCAAGGAAGGTCCATCCGTGCGCACCCATGAAATGGTGCACGATGGAGACCGAGATTGCGTCTTCCAGGCCCTTCAGGGCGCGGAAGATCAGCGTCCTGTGCGCCCACGGACAGGCGAGCGAGACATAAAGATGGTAGCGGCCGGGCTCGGCCTTGAAGCCGCGCGTACGGCCTTCGGCCGGCGCGCCGTCGGGCGTGACCCAGTCGCGCCATTGCGACTGCGCCCGCACGAACCTGCCGCCATTGTCGGCCGTCTCGTACCAGCGATCCTGCCACCTGCCTTCGACCAGCAATCCCATGCAAATCTCCTTGACGCTTGAGTTGCATGTAGGCGCACGGTGGCGATCCCGAAGACGCGATCTACTGAACAGACCGTCACTTTGCCGGAATCGGCGAACGAAAACGGCGGATTGCAGCGGCCGGAAATTGATGCTAGCGGAAAATCCGCATGTTGGACTTTGCCACAATCCGGTTCGACCGACGACGAAAGGGCGCCCGCGCTTGATGAAGCGCTGACTGGCGAACGCTGCCGCTTGCAGCAAACCTTTCCTCGCATACCGGAACGCGAAGACCATGAGCCTTGCCGACGTCGAATACCTGCCGGAAACCCCGGCGCATGACCCCGAGGTCGAAGCCATTAACGACGAGGCCTTCGGGCCGGGCCGTTTCGTGCTTGCCGCCTACAAGATCCGCGAGGCCGGAGGGCATGATCGCGCGATGTCCTTCGTCGCCATCGATGGCGACACCGTCGTCGCCTCGGTGCGGATGACGCGTATCGCCGCCGGCGCCGGGCGCGCGCTGATGCTCGGACCGCTTGCGGTGCGCCCCGCCTTCAAGAATCTCGGCATCGGCCGCCGGCTTGTGGCGATCGCGCTGGAAGCCGCCGCCAAGGCCGGCGCACCGGCCGTGATCCTGGTCGGCGACGAGCCCTATTACGGCCCGCTCGGCTTCAAACGCTTCCCGCGCGGTCAGATTTCCATGCCGCGCCCCGTCGATCTCGACAGGCTGCTTCACCACGAAATCAAGCCGGGCGCCGTGGCCAAACTGACGGGCGAGGTCGGCCATGCGGATCAGGCGCGTTTGCCCGAACAAATCCCGGCAATAGCCTGATCCACGGGTCAATCGGCACGATTGATCCACGGGTCGATTGGCGCATGCCAATCGATCCACGGGTCAATTGGCGCATGCCGAGTGATCCCGCTCGATTGAAACTTCGATTGACCCCGTCTGCCGTTGCGCCATCGTGGCGTCCTTCGTAGCATGACCGGAAAAGCGTGGAGGATGCCGGCATGAACCCGAATGGCCAGATAGCGATCGTCACCGGCGGCGGCTCCGGCCTCGGCGAGGCGACGGCGCGTGCCCTCGCCGCCAAGGGCGCCCGCATCGCCATCCTCGATGTCGGCATCGACCGCGCCAGGAAGGTCGCCGACGATATTGGCGGCATCGCCGTCCAGTGCGACGTCAGCAGCGGCGACAGCGCCGCCGCCGCGATCGCGGACGTGTCGCAAAAACTCGGCTCGCCGCGCATCCTCGTCAATTGCGCCGGCATCGCCATCGGCGTGAAGACGATCGGCAAGGACGGCCCGCACCCGCTCGACCAGTACCGCAAGGTGATCGAGATCAACCTGATCGGCACCTTCAACATGATCCGCCTCGTTGCCGACCGCAGCGCCAAGCTTGATGCGCTGGATGGCGGCGAGCGCGGCGTCATCGTCAACACGGCATCGGTCGCCGCCTATGACGGCCAGATCGGCCAGGCTGCCTATTCGGCCTCCAAGGGCGGCGTGGTCGGCATGACGCTGCCGGTCGCCCGCGACCTCGCCCGCTCCGGCATCCGCGTCTGCACCATCGCGCCCGGCATCTTCCGAACGCCGATGATGGCCGGTATGCCGCAGGAGGTGCAGGATTCGCTTGGTGCGGCGGTACCGTTCCCCTCCCGCCTCGGCGAGCCTTCCGAATATGCAGCACTTGCGCTGCACATCGTCGAGAACCAGATGCTGAACGGCGAAACCATCCGCCTCGACGGCGCCATCCGCATGGCCCCCAAATAGCCGCGATGGACACCGGCATTTCCGCTGCCGGAAAGACCGGTCCGCTGGCCGGTCTGACGGTGATCGAAATGGCCGGTCTCGGCCCGGTGCCGATGGCGTGCAGCAGGCCGGAATAGGCCAGATAGGTGATGTCGTGGCC
>NZ_RZOS01000362.1:0-5975 GCF_004022605.1 Mesorhizobium sp. M4B.F.Ca.ET.089.01.1.1 | reverse complement strand
GATTTGCGCTACGACCGCGTCATCATCATGACCGACGCCGACGTCGACGGCGCCCACATCGCGTCGCTGCTGATCACCTTCTTCTACCAGGAAATGCCGAATCTGGTGAACGGCGGCCATCTCTATCTGGCGGTGCCGCCGCTCTATTCGATCCGGCAGGGCGGCAAGGTCGCCTATGCTCGCGACGACGCGCACAAGGACGAGCTGCTGCGCACCGAATTCACCGGGCGCGCCAAGGTCGAGATCGGCCGCTTCAAGGGCCTGGGCGAGATGATGGCCTCGCAGCTCAAGGAAACGACCATGGACCCGAGGAAGCGCACGCTGCTCAGGGTCGACGTGATCGAAGCCGCGGCGGCGACCAAGGACAGGGTCGACGAACTGATGGGCACCAAGCCGGAAGCCCGTTTCCGCTTCATCCAGGAGCGCGCCGAATTCGCCGAGGCGGACGTGCTGGATATCTGAGTGCTGACCGGTCCATAACAGGCTCCGTTGCGGAGACGAGCATGTGACCTTGGCGCGTGTGAAAGATCTTATCGAGGCGAGGTTCGGTAGCCTGACCCGGCCGACGCGTTCGGACTGGATCTTCGCCCTGCGCACCGTTTCGGCCGGGCTGATCGCGCTGCTCGCCGCCTACGCCCTCAAGCTCGACCACCCGCAATGGGCGATGATGACGGTGTTCATCGTTGCTCAGCCCGTCGCCGGCATGGTGCTGGCCAAGGGTTTCTACCGCCTGCTTGGCACGCTGGCAGGCGGGTTAGCGGCGATCGGCATCACCTCCCTGTTCGGCGCCAATCCCTGGCTGCTGGTCGTCGTGCTCGCGATGTGGATCGGGATCTGCACGCTGGTCTCGTCGCTGCTGCGCAACCCCGAAGCCTATGGCGCCGCGCTTGCCGGCTACACCGCGATGATCATCGGCCTGCCTGCTTTCGGCCAGCCGCACCTCGTCGTCGATCTTGCCGTGGCGCGCTGCGCCGAGATCGTGCTCGGCATCGTTTGCGCCGGCCTGACCAGCCGGCTGATCCTGCCGAAGCTGGCCGCCGACGCCATCATCTCGAGGCTGAAGCGCAGCATCCTCGACCTTGCCACCTATGCCGGCGGCGCTTTTTCGGGCGGTGACGCAGCCACCCTGGCCGGTCTGCAGAGGAAGCTGATCGCCGACGCCCAGACACTGGCCGAGATGCGCACCTACGCAAGGCTCGAAGCGCCGAGCTTTGCTCCCCGCGCCCATCCGGTCCGGCGCACGATCGGCCAGCTCCTGTGGGCGCTCTCGGCGGCACGCGCATTGCATTCGCATGCCGCGCCGAAGAATGCCGCCCTTATCCCGGTCCGCAGCGAATTGCAGGCCCTGGTCGGCGAAATGGCGACCAGCCCGGGCGCGCTGGACGACACCGGCCCGTGGGTGGCGCGGCTCGACGCGATCGCCAGGGAGGCGCGGCAGACGCCCGAGCCGTCACCGGACCCCGAAAGCGACCGCCTCGGCGCCATCACCCGCCTCACCATCGCCGCCGATTTTGCCGAAGCGCTGAAGCAGGTGCTGCGCGGGCTGGACGCGCTCCGTTCGCCGGCTTCGCGGCCCTCGCGCGACCGCCGCCAGCCGGCGCTCGTCGTCCATCGCGACTATCATGCCGCCTGGCGCAACGCCGTTCGGGCGGGCCTTGCGACGCTTTTGGTCACGGCGTTCTGGCTGACGACGAAATGGTCGGAAGCGGCAGGCACGGTCATCCTCGTCGCCGTCGTCTCCAGCCTGTTCGCCGCTCGCCCCGACCCTGTCGACTCGGCGTGGGGTTTCTTCAAGGGCACCTTGCTTGCGCTGCCCTTTGCGTTCCTCGTCGGCCAGGTCGCGCTGCCGGCGTTCCCCGGCTTCGGTTGGTTCACGCTCTTCGTCGTGCCGATCATGGTGCCGGCGGCCCTCGGCATGGCCAATCCGCGCCATGTCGGCGTCGCCACCGCCTTCGCCATCAATTTCCTCGCCTTCCTCGGTCCGCATCAGGCCATGACCTACGATCCTGGCCCGTTCCTCGCCGGGTCGGCGTCGATCCTGGTCGGCATTCTCATCGCCATCGGCGTCTTCATCGTCGTGCTGCCCGCCGATCCATGGGTCACCGTCAACCGCATCCTCCAGGCCATGCGCGAAGACCTGGCCCGGCTTTGCCTGCATGAACGCGTGCCCCGAAGGTCGGCCTTCGAGAGCCTGGCCTATGACCGGGTCAACCAGTTGATGCCGCTGTTGCAGCGCGTCGGCAGGAAGGGCGACGCCGTGCTCGGCGGTGGCATCGCGGCGGTGACCGTCGGGCTCGAGATCCTGCGGCTGCGCAGCGCCCAGCAGGATGCGGAGATCCCGCCGGAAACAGCTCTCTCGATCACCAACTTCCTGCGCGGGCTGGCGCGCGAGCTGCTGTTTCGCAGGCCCGGCGAACCGCAGACGGCGACCATCGCCGTCGCCAGGCAATATGCGGCGAGCATCGCCGAGCGCAGCGACAAGGCCGAAATGCTGCAGGTCGCCGCCTCGCTGCGTATCATCGCCGCCGCGATGGAGGACTATCCGGACTTCTTCGCGAAAGGCCGGGCTGACGCCGGCTAGGCCGCTGCGATCGCCAGCGCATGCCCTCGCGCGTTTTCGCGCAGCGCGTCGAGATGGATCGACTTCACCAGCCCGGCGAGATCGCCTTCGGCCGATTGGCCGCCAAGCTCCTTCAGCATCAGCCAGCTCACTTCCTGCACGCCGGCGACGCGTTTGCCATTGGCCACCTCGCGCCACACTTTGAGCGCGCGCAGGATGATGCCATGGGTGGCCGCGGCAAGGCCGGCGCTGCGGAACAGCGCCTGCAGCGCTACGTCGTGCCCCCCGGCCAGAAGCGCCCTCACCCGCTGCTCTGATTGCTGGGCAAGCGCCACCAGCGCCGAGCCGAAGAAGTCGACCTTGCCATGCGCGATGGTGCGGATGATGAAGCTCGCGGTGAGGTCGCCACGCAGCCTGAGATGCTCGATCAGCGCAGCATGCTCATCGGCCCGCGTGCCTTCGATCAGTGTCACCGAGGCCTTCACGCAGGCATCGCGCATGACGCGATCGGCTCTTGCCGCGCCCATCAGCGCCAGCACCAGCGGCGAGCCTTTCAGCGTCTCGCCGAGCTTGACCAGCAACATGTGCCGGCAATCGGCGGGCAGGCGCCCGTCGGCGATCAGCGCCTCGCGCACCAGCGGCAGATGGCCGTGGCGCTCCGCCATGCGGCGGAAGCTCAGCGATGCGATGTCGGCGCCGCTGTTGGCGAGCAGCATGGCGCAGGCCTCCGGCTCGCCGATTTCGGCGATCGCCGCCGCCAGCGCCATCGAGACGACCGGCCGGTCGGCAATCAGTTTCTGGGTCGCTTTCTGGCCGCCGGCGACCCGGTCGATCAAATCGGCATCGGTAAGCAGTGGCGAACGCGCCAGCACCATGGCGGCCACCTCCGGCTGGTCGGAGGCCAGCGCGCTGATGATCTGGATCGGCGCGTGGTGGCTCATCGACAGCGCCTCGGCCAGCGCGAGCCGCACTTTCGACGAGGCGTCGTCGAGCAGCAGCGTCAACGCCGCTTCCGCGGCGCAGCGGTCCTCGAAAGGCAGGTCGGAATTGATATAGGCCCGCGCCAGGGCGCTGGCCGCGGCAGCACGTTCGGCAACCCTTGCCGTATCGATCCATTTTAGAAAATGCGAAACAATCATGCCGACCAGCTTGCGCCCTTGCCGGAACGTCCCGGCCCCGTTGGAAACCGTAGGCCTGAAATGGTTTACGAACGGTTCACCATGTTTATTAACTGGCTTGCGGGCACCGCAGGCAGCGCCTATCAACCCCTGAGCCGTTGAGGAGATCGTGCATGGCCGGGCTTTATCTCGAAGAGTTCGTCGTCGGCCACGTCTTCCGCCACACGCTGCGCAAGACCGTCACCGAGAGCGACAACATGCTGTTTTCGGTGATGACGCTGAACCCGCAGCCGCTGCACATCGATTTCGACTTCGCCGCCAAGAGCGAATGGGGCAAGCCGCTGGTCAACTCGCTGTTCACGCTGGGGTTGATGATCGGAATTTCGGTCAACGACATCACCGTCGGCACCACCGTCGCCAATCTCGGCATGAAGGAAACCGTGTTTCCGCATCCGGTCTTCCATGGCGACACCATCCGTGTCGAAACCACGGTGATCTCGGTGCGCGAGTCCCGCTCAAAACCCGATCGCGGCATCGTCGAGTTCGAGCATCGCGCCTACAACCAGGATGACGTTCTCGTCGCCAAATGCACCAGGCAGGCGATGATGCTGAAGAAAGCGGCCTGATGCGCTCGCTGCTGTTCGTTCCCGGCGACTCCGAAAAGAAGCTCGAAAAGGGTTTCGGCGCCGGCGCCGACGCCGTCATCGTCGACCTCGAGGATTCCGTCGTAGCCGGCAACAAGCCCGCCGCGCGCGACATCGCGGCGCGTTTCATCGCCGGGCACAGGCACCAGACGGCCTCCGCGATCTATGTGCGTGTAAACGATCTGTCGACCGGCCTCACCGACGACGATCTCGCAGCCCTTGTTCCAGTTCGACCCGACGGGATCATGCTGCCGAAGTCGAACAGCGGCCAGGATGTCCAGCAGCTCTCGGCCAAGCTTAGGGTGCACGAGGCCGAGAACGGCCTCCCCGACGGCGCGATCAGGATCCTGCCGATCATCACCGAGACGCCGGTGGGCCTGCTGGCGGCGGGGAGTTATGCCGGAACCAGCGCGCGGCTTGCCGGCCTCACCTGGGGCGCAGAGGACCTGTCGGCCGCGATCGGCGCCCGCGCCGCGCGCGGCGAGAGCGGCCGTTACACCGATGTCTTCCGTCTCGCCCGCGCCATGACCATCCTTGCGGCCGGTGCGGCCGAAGTCGCGGCGATCGACACCGTCTTTCCGGATTTCCGGGACATGGCCGCCTTCGAAGCCGAATGCCGCGAGGCCGAGCGCGACGGCTTCACCGGCAAGATGGCGATCCATCCGGCCCAGGTGCCGGTCATCAACGCCGCCTTCACGCCGTCGGCGGAAGCCGTAAAACACTCACAGGCAATCGTCGATGCCTTCGCGGCGGCCGGAAATCCGGGCGTGGTCGGCATCGACGGCAAGATGTACGACCGGCCGCACCTGCGCCTGGCCGAGCGTCTCCTGGCGCGCGCCCGCGACGCCGGGGTTTCCGCCTGACCGTTACCAGACAAGCGGAATCAGGCGATAGCGGACACTGGCCGCGTAGTCGTCATAGCCCCGCAGGCCGGTCCGCAGCGCCTGCTCCTCGATGAAGGTGCGGATCGCCAACAGCCCGACGAAGAAGAGCACCGATGCCAGCCCCCACCAGGAACCAAGCAGAAGCGCCGTGCCGGCAAAATAGAGGATGGCGCCGGCGTACATCGGATGGCGGACATAGCTGTAGGGACCTGTGGTGATCACATGCTGTCCGCGCTCGTCCTGGATCTTCACGACGGGCGCCGCGAAGCTGTTCTCCAGCATCGTCAGGTAGCAGATCCAGAGTCCAACCAGCAGGATCACCCCGCCGATCACCAATACCCACAACGGAACCGCCGACCAGCCGAAACGGAGGTCGAGCCCAATCAGAGCCAGCCACGCGAAAATGGCGACGAGCAGTGTCGAAAGCAGCACCTTGTCGACCAGGGGCTGGTTCTTCTGGATGGGAGGGCTGAGCCGCTCGTTCATCAGGCCGGGATCGCGACGGGCCAGCGACATGCCGAGCGTCAGGCTGAGCCCGATCATCACCACCAGATACACCCAGGCTCCCGGCCAGTTCAGCGTGCCGGCCGAGAGGAACAGCACGGCGCCCATGACGCCGAACCACACGAATGTCTGCAGGATCAGTCTCGCGATCATGACCAGCCTTTCGTGACTTGCCCCGCCGGCGTCTGCCCGAGCTCTGTTCAGCCCTTTTCCCAGCGCGGCCGGCGCATCGAGAAGGTCTGGTCGACGCTGGCATAGTCCATGT
>NZ_RZOS01000361.1:0-6067 GCF_004022605.1 Mesorhizobium sp. M4B.F.Ca.ET.089.01.1.1 | reverse complement strand
CGGCTATGCGCAGGCGCGCGGCGCGATCGAAGGCACGCCGCTGCCGGCCCTCTTCTTCGTGGAAAAATTCGCCGCCGGCCTCTTGTCGATGGTATCGGGCATTCCGGGCGGTCTCTTCGCACCGTCGCTGGCGGTGGGCGCGGGGCTGGGCAGCACGCTCGGCCTGGTCTTCGGCACGGCCACCGGCACGGCGGCGCTGCTCGGCATGGCCGGTTATTTCGCCGGCGTCGTGCAGGCGCCGATGACGGCCTTCGTCATCATCCTCGAGATGACCGGCAACCACGACAATGTCATCGCGCTGATGTGCGCAGCGATGCTGGGCTACGGCACGGCGAGGCTGATCTCCAACGAGCCGCTCTATCATGCGCTGTCGCGCGTCTTCATCGCCGAGGCGATCCGGCGGCGCAGAACGGAGACGATGCCCGCGCCGGGCTGAGCTATCGTTCTTCCGCTTTCACTTGCGGGAGGCGGACCTCGCTGTTGCGCCAGAGCGTCAGGTCTCCCTGGCTTTCAATGTCGCCGCGCGCGTCGAGAGCTTCCAGTCGCCCGGCGATGATCCTCCCAGGAAACCTGGACGCCCGCCTTGCGAAGCGCCTCTTCGGTTTTCGCGAGGACCATGGCCGTCTTCCGTCAACGGTCCATCACCATTTGCATGATGGCGCGGTCGATGTCGCTGTCCGCCGTCAAGGGGGCCTCAGCCTACTTGCACTTGGCGATCGAGGCCAGCGCGGCCGAAATGCCCTTCAGCGAGAACACATAGGAGGTGGGGTTGCCGCGACCGGACTTGGCCTGCACCTTCATGTCGGTGCCGGTCTTCATGGCGGCGATCAGCACCGGCTCTTCCGCCGCGTTCTCGACCCAGGCCGACTTGCCGCGCGTGAACATCGAGAAGGTCTTCTTGTCGATGGTGACGGTGGCCTTGGAGCCTTCCTGGAAATTGTAGCCGGCGATGAATTGCGGCTCGTAGGACACCTGCTGGCCCGGCCGCTGGCTGACGAAGAAGAACATGTCGCCATGGTCGAGCGTCGCCGGCTGCTTGTCGGTCGGCACGGTGAGCACGTAGCAGACCTTGCCGCCGGATGCCTGGTAGCTGTAGGTCCCCCAGGCATTGTGCTGGCCGATCTTGGTCGCCGACTGCGCCAGCGCGGGCGCCGCCAGGGCCACCAGGACCAGGCTGGAAACTGTAGCAATCAATCCACGCATCGCTTTTCCCGTATTCCAAATGGTGCGGCGGCAGGCCGTTGCGGCGTCCTGCCCGTCGCTTCATTTTGATTTAATCAGGGTTACCAAACGGTGAATTTTCCTCAAGAAAAGGACCCTCACCCCAGGAAACCGCCGCCATTCCCGCGCCGTCGCCACAAAGGCGGCAGGCGGGACGTCCCTGTGCCGACTTGGAGGATACGAAAGCGGCAAGAGTTTGACTTTTCAAACAAGCGCTTGCGCCGGTTCGGGCTCAGTCCTTGTCGGCGATCGCGTCCCTGGCAGCCTGCCTGTGCGCGGGCGTGATGTGGGCGCTGACGGCGGTGATCGCGGCGGTCAGCACGGCGAGGTCGTCGGTGAAGCCGAGGCCGAGGATGACATCGGGGATGAAATCGATCGGCAGCACGAAATAGCCGAGCGCGGCGAGCAGGATGCCCTTGGCGCGCATTGGCGTGTCCTTGTCCATGGCGCAGTAATAGGCAGCGACCACCTCTTCCATGAACGGGATCTGCCGGGCGGCCTTCTTGGCTGTGCGCCAGAATTTTTCGCGCACCTCACCTTCGCCGGCGAGCTTGTCGCCGAAGCCGAAGAAATCAAAACCGGGTTGCCGCGCCATCTTCTTCTCCTTGGCGCCGCGCGCTTGGTTCGGTGCACGGCCGCCGGGGGAAAATGTGGTGAAAGCGCCGCCCCATCACAAGAGTTCAGCCGCCAAAATAGCGGTTCATCTTCTTGGCCAACTCGATGTCGAGTGCGGTGACGCCGCCGGCATCATGCGTGTTCAGCGTGACGTCCACGGTCTTGTAGACGTTCGACCAGTCGGGGTGATGGTCCATCTTTTCAGCCGCGAGCGCGACGCGGGTCATGAAGGCGAAGGCCTCGGAAAAGTTCTTGAAACCGAAGCTGCGCCTGATCGAGGCGCCGTCCTCGGCCAGCGACCAGCCGCCCAGTTCCGCCAAAGCGGCAAGGACGGCATCCTTGCCCAGTTTTTCTCTCGTCATGTCTTTGTCCCGTGCTATTTCGGCTTTTGACCCTCACCATAATGCATGTCGTCCGCAAGTGCGTCGCAGTTTTGGGACATGACATGCACAAAAACGGCGCCGGATCGATGAGCGCAAAGCCGATAAATTCCATCCTGTTCGTCTGCCTCGGCAATATCTGCCGCTCGCCTCTCGCCGAAGGCGTGTTGCGCGCCGTGCTGGCCGAGCGCGGGCTGGGCCGAACCATCATGCTCGATTCGGCCGCGACCAGCGGCTGGGAGGTCGGCTCCGCTCCCGATCCGCGTTCGATCTCGATCGCGGCGCATCATGGCATCGACATTTCCGGGCAAAGGGCGCGCAGGGTGGTGCCGGAGGATTTTTCCCGCTTCGACCTGATCCTCGGCATGGACCGGGCGAACGTCCGCGACCTCAAGGCGATCGCGCCCGCCGCCATGCGCGAGCGCATCCACCTGTTCCTGGAGTTTGCCGACGGCGCCGCGGGCGAGGTGCCGGACCCCTATTATGACGGGCCGGACGCGTTCGCCGAGGTCTATCGCATGATCCGCGAGGCGTCGGAGGCGCTGGCGAAGCGGCTGGCAGTGCGCGCGTCGGCGCCCGACAGCGGCCAGGCTTCCTCGACGATATAGGGGCCGCCGCCGACCGAATCGCGCGACGACATCAAAACGAAACGGCCGACGCGGAAGGGCAGCGCCGAGAAATTGCCGCGCGCCGAAAGATACTGCGCTACGTCGAGCGGACTTGAATTGCGCAGCCGCGCCAGCGTCACATGCGGCATGAACTTGCGCGGATCGGCCGGCAGCCCGAGCCGCTGGCAGATGCGGTCGATCTCGCCTTGCAGGGCGGTCAGGTCCGGCGAGACGGCGACGCCGGCCCATACGGCGTGCGGCTTCTTTTGGCCGAAGGCGCCGACACCGGAGAGCGTCAGCGAGAAGGACGGGCGGTGGACGCGGTCCAGCGCGTTGGCGATCTCGTCGGCGACATGGCCCTCGACATCGCCGATGAAGCGCAGCGTCAGATGGTAGTTTTCGACGTCGATCCAGCGGGCTCCGGGCAGGCCGCCCCGGAGCAGGGACAGCGAAAGAGCGGCGTCACGCGGAATTTCGAGGGCGGTGAAAAGACGCGGCATGGCAAGCCTCCTGTCCTCGAATCGAAACTCACGCCCCTAGCGAATCATCGATATCCAAGCGGGGCAAGCGGTTTATTGACCTCGCGGTTTCCCCAACGGCAACCGTGACTTTCCTGCCTCACGACGCGCCGCCACCCGCAGCAATCGACTTCTCCACCGTCGGTAGTATGCCTTCGACCATCCTGTCGACGCCCCTGGCGTTGGGGTGCAGCCCATCGCCAAGCTGCAGGCCGGGCACGCCGGCGACGCCGTCGAGGAAGAACGGATAGAGCGGAACGCCGTATTTCGCGGCGAGCTTCGGATAGATGGCGTCGAAGGCGTTCTGGTAGTCGGCGCCGAGATTGGGCGCGGCGCGCATGCCGGCCAGCAGCACGCCGATCTTGCGCGCTTTGAGCCTTGCCAGCATCTCGTCGAGGTTCTTCTCGGGGACGGCCGGCGCCACACCGCGCAGCATGTCGTTGGCGCCGAGCTCGAGGATCACCAGTTGGGTGCCGTCGGGCACCGACCAGTCGAGCCGCGCCAGGCCGCCGCTCGAGGTGTCGCCGGAGACGCCGGCATTGGCGACGCTGACATCGAGACCCTTGGCGCGAAGCGCTGCCTGCAGCCTATCGGTGAAACCCTCACCGGGCCCGAGGCTGAAACCCGCCATCAGGCTGTCGCCGAAACCGACGATCCTGAACGTCTCGGCGCTCGCCGATGAAACGGCGCTGCCGATCGCGGCGAAAAGAACGAGGGCTGCGGCCAGAGTGTGTTTGAAAGCCATGCGGCAGGCCCCATATGAGCGGAAATGGTCTTCAGGCGAAGGCGGGTTCCTGGTTGAGCATCGGATTTCCCGCTCTCCACTTTGGCTCCGATGCTCTAGCCCTTCTCTACCCATATAGGACGCTTTCATTGTGACAGAAGCCGTCATCGTGCTGAAAGACGTATCGCTGACGCTGGGGGAAGGCGCGTCCTCCGTTCATGTGCTGAAGGGCGTCAGCCTCGATGTCGCGGCCGGCGAGGCGACCGGCATCGTCGGCCCTTCGGGTTCCGGCAAGTCGACGCTGCTGATGGTCCTCGCCGGACTGGAAAGGGTCGATTCCGGAACGGTCCGCATCGCCGGCGAGCTACTCAACGGTAAAAGCGAGGATCAGATCGCTTCGTTTCGGGGGCGAAACATCGGCATCGTGTTCCAGTCCTTCCACCTCATCCCCAATATGACGGCGCTGGAAAATGTTGCGGTGCCGCTCGAGCTCGCCGGCCATGCCGACCCGTTCGGCGTCGCGGCGCGCGAGCTGGCGGCGGTGGGGCTCAGCGATCGGGTCACCCATTATCCCGGCGAGCTCTCGGGCGGCGAGCAGCAGCGCGTGGCGATCGCCCGGGCGCTGGCGCCCTCGCCGCGCATCCTGATTGCCGACGAGCCGACCGGCAATCTCGACCAGGCGACGGGACGGCAGATCGCCGACCTCCTGTTCGCCAAGGCGGCCGAGCGCGACATGACGCTGGTGCTGGTCACGCATGACCAATCACTCGCCGCGCGCTGCTCGCGCCAGGTGTCGATGCGCTCGGGCCGGATCGAGGACGCGCCGAAGCCGGTGAAGGTTTCGGCCTGATGGCGCTGTCGCGGACGTTGAAGCTCGCGGTCCGCTTCTCGCTGCGCGAGATGCGCGGCGGACTGTCCGGCTTCCTGATCTTCCTCGCCTGCATCGCGCTCGGCGTCGCCGCCATCGGCGGCGTCAATTCGGTGGCGCAGGCGATCAGCGCCGGCGTCGCCAACCAGGGCCAGACGCTGCTTGGCGGGGACCTGCGCTTCCAGCTCAACCAGCGCGACGCGACATCGGCCGAACGCGATTTCCTCGGCGGGCTGGGCGCGATCTCGCACAGCGCCAGCATGCGCTCGATGGCGCGATTGGAGGACGGCTCGGACCAGGCGCTGGTCGAAGCCAAGGCGGTGGATGACGCCTATCCGCTCTTCGGCGCGCTAGCGACCGAGCCGGCGCTGCCGCGCGCGTCGCTGTTCGGCGAGCGGTCCGGCGTCTTCGGCGCCGCGGCGCCCGAGCTTTTGTTCGACCGGCTGAACCTCATGCTCGGCGACCGGGTGAAACTCGGCGGCGCCACGTTCGAGCTGCGCGCGCGGCTGGTGAACGAGCCGGACGCGGTCTCCGACGGCTTCGGCTTCGCGCCGCGGCTGCTGGTCTCGTCCGAAGGGCTCGCCGCGTCCGGCCTGATCCAGCCAGGCAGCCTGGTCGAGAACGCCTACAAGGTCCGGCTGCCCGCCGGCGCCGGCGAGGCCGATCTCAAGGCGATCCAGGATCGCGCGGCCAAGGCGTTTCCGGAGGCCGGCTGGTCGATCCGCACGCGCAGCAACGCTGCACCGGCGCTCTCCTCCAACATCGAGCGCTTCTCGCAATTCCTGACGCTGGTCGGGCTTACTGCGCTGGTGGTCGGCGGCGTCGGCGTGGCCAACGCGGTGCGCGCCTATCTCGACGGCAAGCGCGGCGTCATCGCCACCTTCAAGAGCCTCGGCGCCTCCGGCGGTTTTGTCTTCACCGTCTATCTGGTGCAGATCCTGCTGATTGCCGGCGTCGGCATCGTCGCCGGCCTGATCCTCGGCGCGGCGCTCGCTGCGAACGGCATCGCCGCGCTGCAGTCGGTCATCCCGGTGCCGGCGGAAGGCGGTTTCTATCCAGGCGCGCTCGCCATGGCGGCGCTGTTCGGCCTGCTGGTGACGCTGGCCTTCGCGCTGCTGCCGCTGGGGCGCGCC
>NZ_RZOS01000360.1:0-6091 GCF_004022605.1 Mesorhizobium sp. M4B.F.Ca.ET.089.01.1.1 | reverse complement strand
GGGGCGACAAGCAGCCGCTTCGGCGCGTCGGGGCCTTGCCCGCCCACGCCTTCGGCAGTCTGCGCCGCCTTGATGCCGGATTCCGCGATCATGCGGAAAGCCTTGCCACAGAGAGATTATGGAAGGCTGCGGCGGATCGTTCGAATTTTAACAGTCGCGCCGTTTTTGCCCTGTCAGCGGCTCACATATCGACCACGACGCGGCCCCTGATCCTGCCGTCGACGATGTCGCGCGCGGCGTCGATTATGCCGTCAAAACCGATGGTCCTGGACAGCGTCGCGAGTTTCCTGTGGTCGAGATCGGTGCCGATGCGGCGCCACGCCTCGAGACGCACCGCCTTCGGCGCCATCACCGAATCGATGCCGAGCAGCGAGACGCCGCGCAGGATGAAGGGAGCGACGCTCGCCGGCAGGTCCATGCCGCCGGCAAGCCCGCAGGCGGCCACCGCTCCGCCATAGGCGGTCATCGACAGGACATTGGCCAGCGTGTGGCTGCCGACCGCATCGATGCCGCCGGCCCAGCGCTCCTTGGCGAGCGGCTTTGCCGGCTGCGTGAGCTCGTCGCGCGAGATCACCTCGGCGGCGCCGAGGTCGATCAGATAGGGGCTTTCGGCATTGCGGCCGGTCGAAGCGATGACATGGTAGCCGAGGCTGGAGAGGATCGAGACCGCGACCGAGCCGACGCCGCCGGCCGCACCGGTCACCACGACCGGGCCGCGATCCGGCACGATGCCATGCCGCTCGAGCGCCATGACGCTGAGCATGGCGGTGTAGCCGGCGGTGCCGACCGCCATCGCATCATGCGGGCTCATGCCCTCCGGCAGCGGCACCAGCCAGTCGCCGTTGACACGAGCGCGGCCGGCAAAGGCGCCGAAATGCGTCTCGCCGACGCCCCAGCCGTTGAGGATGACCTTGTCACCCTTGCGCCAGTCGGCATGCGAGGAGGAGATGACGGTGCCGGCGAAATCGATGCCCGGCACCAGCGGCCAGCGGCGGATGACCGGCGCCTTGCCGGTGATGGCCAGCCCATCCTTGTAGTTCACGGTCGTCGCCTCGACCGCGACGGTGACGTCGCCCTCCATCAGGTCGGCTTCGGTGAGGTCGGTGACGGCGACCGACTGCTTCTTGTCGGCGTCGCGCGAAACGAGGATGGCTTTGAAGGTATCGGACACGTTCTTCTCCCGGCTGTGCGGTGCTCGGACTGTGCGGCGACGGCCGCGCGAGGTCAATCTTGCGAGGTCTTGGGCTGGCGCCGCCAGCCGATCAATTCATCGAAGAGGACCAGCGCGGCGCCGACCGAGATGAAGGCATCGGCCAGGTTGAAGACGGCGAAGGACCAGACCGGCGTGTGGAACAAAATGTAGTCGATGACATGGCCGTAGGCGACGCGGTCGATGACATTGCCCACCGCGCCGCCGATGATCAGCGCGAAGCCGGTCCGGGCAACCGCGTGGCCCGCCGGCGTGCGGGTTGCGAGGTAGAGCACGAAGGCGACGACGAGGACGGCAATCACCACCAGGCCGGTATCGCCGAAGGACTGGAACATCGAGAAGGCGATGCCGGTGTTGTAAGTGCGGAACAGCGCCAGGAAGGGCAGGAGATCGACCTTCTCCTGGAAGGTGAGGCCGCTTTTCACCAGGTGCTTGATCCACTGGTCGAGCGCGATGGCGACGACAACCAGCAGGGCGTAGGGGGACCACGACTTCACGGTTTGATGCCCTCTTGTTTGACCATGACCCTGTCCGAATACCGGACGCCATTTTTTGGCATCATGGTCTAGTCCGGGCCCAGCTTCAGCGCGGCGCGCCGGATCTCGAACAGCATGATGCCGGTGGCGACCGCCAGATTGAGTGAATCGGCGCGGCCGGCCTGCGGAATCCTGAGCAGACGGTCGCAGCTCTCGGCCAGGCTGTCGGGCAGGCCCTGCTGCTCGTTGCCCATCAAGAGCAGCACCGGCCCCCTGGTAAAATCGACCGAACGGTAATCGACCGCGCCCTTCAGATGGGTGCCGGCGACAAGGCCCGGAAAGCCCTTGCGCCAGGCCAGAAAAGCCTCCGGCGTCGCCCTAGCGACCGGCACCGCGAAGATCGAGCCCATGGTGGCGCGCACGGTCTCGACGGAAAAGGGATCGGTGGTCTCGCCGACCAGGATGACGCCCTTGGCGCCGACGGCATCGACGGTGCGGATGACGGTGCCGAGATTGCCGGGATCGCGCACCCGGTCGAGCGCCACCCAGACGTCGCCATCCGTGGCGCGAATGTCCCTCAGTGGCAGCACCTTCTGGGCAAAGACGCCGACCACCATTTGCGGGTTGTCGCGGCGGGTGATCGCCGCCAGCACCTTTTCCGAGACTTCGAGCACGGTGCCGCCGGCGGCGACGGTGCGCGCCGCGACCTTCTCCACCGCCGCATTGCCGCGTCCGGCCTTGGCGAAGACCAGCGTTCGGATATGCCAGCCGAGATCGAGCGCGTCGATGACCAGCTTCAGGCCTTCGGCCATGAAGGCGTTCTGCTGGTCGCGGAACTTCTTCAGCGCCAGCGCCTTGATGTCCTTGACCAGCGGATTGGCGAGGCTGGTGACCTCCTTCACCTGGCCGACGGCGCGGGAGCTCTCATAAGCGTTCATTCAGGCCACCCAGCGCGAGAACAGCGAGGTCGACAGCGCGCGGCCGGCGGATTTCTCGCGGATGATCAGCTCGCCCGATTCGACCGTGCCGCCCATGCCGGCGAAGGTGTCGCGCATCAGGGCATGGATGGCGAAGAATGAAGCGCGGATCGAATAGGCGGTCAGCACAACGGCGAGCGGCTTCGGCGTCAGGATTGAGCGGCAGAGGTCGGTCAATCCGGGCAGGTCGTCGAACAATTGCCAGACCTCGCCCTTCGGGCCGCGGCCATAGGCGGGCGGGTCGAACAGCACGATATCGTAGCGGCTGCCGCGGCGCTCCTCGCGCTCGGCGAACTTCACGGCGTCCTCGACGATCCAGCGGATCGGCTTGCTGGCGAGCCCGGCCATCTCCTGGTTTTCCCGGGCCCAGCCAATGGCCTTCTTGGACGCATCGACATGGGGGACCTCGGCGCCGGCGCGGGCTGCCAGCAGCGATGCGAGCCCGGTATAGCCGAAGAGATTCAGTACCTTGACCGGCCGTCTGGCGGCCATGATCAGCCCGGCCATGTGATCCCAGTGGGAGGCCTGTTCGGGAAAGACGCCGACATGGCGAAACGAGGTGAAGCGGCCAAGATAGTCGATGCCGTCATGCTTCATCGGCCAGGTTTCGCCGAGCGGCGTTTTCGGGAAGCGCCAGCGGCCGATGCCCTCTTCGTCGGTGTCGCCGGTGAAGATGGCGTCGGCGCGCTCCCAGTCCCTGGCCGGCAGCGCCCGCTGCCAGATCGCCTGGCCCTCCGGCCGCACGATGCGATAGGGGCCGTACTGCTCGAGTTTTTGGCCAGCGCCGCTATCCAGCAGAGCGTAGTCGGCATTGGGCGCCACTTCGAGGATCAGTGGCAGCCGCTCGGCCGGCAGCGCGCCCTCGCGGCGCGCAAGGACGCGCGGCGCGGATTTGGGTTCGGGGCGGCCCTGTGGCTCCTGCCTCGTTGCCGCGCCGGCCTCGCGGGGATGCGATTGGGCGGCATTGGCTTTGGCGGGCTGGCGCGGACGGTTGTCGCGGTTTCGATCGCGAAAGGATTTCAAGAACACTCTCCGGAACGGCAGGCCGCTTTTGACATAGGGCCATCGGCGGCGCAACAAAATGGTCCGACGTCCGTGATGGACCTTAGCGGGGGAAACGGGCAAATCTGGGCCATGTCCCGCTCCGAACGCCTGCTCGACCTGATCCAGATCCTGCGCCGCCACCGCCGGCCGGTGAGCGGGCGCACGCTCGCCGGCGAAATGAGCGTCTCGATCCGCACGCTCTACCGCGACATCGCAACGCTGCAGGGGCAGGGCGCGCCGATCGAGGGCGAGGCGGGGCTGGGCTATGTGCTGAAGCCTGGCTTCATGCTGCCGCCGCTGATGTTCACCGACGAGGAGATCGAGGCCGTCGTGCTCGGGTCGCGGTGGGTCGCCAAGCAGCCGGACAAGCGGCTTTCGGCCGCCGCCACCGATGCGCTGGCCAAGATCGCGGCGGTGCTGCCGGATGACCTGCGCGAGGATCTCGACGCCACCGCGCTGCTCGTCGGGCCGGGCGCCGAGGCCACCGAAGGCATCGACCTTGGCCTGGTGCGCCTGGCCATCCGCAACGAACGCAAGCTCGGGTTCCTCTATCGGGATGGCGCAGGCGCCCAGTCCCAGCGCATGGTCTGGCCCTTCGCGATCGGCTTCTTCGACAAGGTGCGGGTGTTGGTCGCCTGGTGCGAGACGCGCCAGGATTTTCGCCATTTCCGCGCCGATCGCATGTCCGGCCTCAACGCCAGCGATGTGCGCTATCCGCGCCGGCGCCAGTCGCTGCTCAAGGAGTGGCGGGCAACACTCGACACGCCGCAAGCGGGTCGGGATGCGTCGAAAGGCACCGGCCGCTGATGGCTGCTGCCAGAATCTGACAGTGGTAGTGCGTAAGGTCCTCCAAGCGAAGACACGTTGGAGAACAGCAATGAACACCCCCAATTTCGTCATCCTCTATGTCGACAGCCCGGAGCGGAGCGGCGCCTTCTACGCCGCGCTGCTCGGGCGGCAGCCGGTCGAGGCATCGCCGACCTTCGTGCTGTTCGTGCTCGACGGCGGCTTCAAGCTCGGCCTGTGGTCGCGCCATACGGTGGAGCCGGCGGCGGCGGCCGCGGGCGGCGGCGCCGAGATCGTCTTCGCGCAGGACACGCCGGCGGCGGTCGACGCCGCCCACCGGGACTGGGCGGGTCGCGGCCTGAACATCCTGCAGGCACCGACCGACATGGATTTCGGCCGCACCTTCGTCGCGCTCGACCCCGACAATCACCGGCTGCGCGTCTATTGGCTGAACGACGGGGACCAGGCATGAGCGCGCATTGGATCGCCGTCGCCTCGGCCGCGCATGTCCGGCTCGGCCGCGCGGGCGGCTTCATGCAGGTCAACCACGGCAGACTGGCGCCGTTGCGCCGCATCAGACCCGGCGACGGCATCGCCTACTATTCGCCGAACACGGTCCTCGGCGAAAAGGATGGCCTGCAGTCGTTCACGGCAATCGGCACCGTGCGTGAGGGCGAGCCATATCAGGGCGAGATGGGCGGCGGCTTCACGCCGTTCCGGCGCGATGTCGCCTGGGCGAAGACAAGGGAAGCGCCGATCAAGCCGTTGCTCGGCAGGCTGGACTTCACGGCGGGCAAGACGAACTGGGGCTATCAGCTGCGCTTGGGCCTGTTCGAAATCGACGAACACGATTTTCGGCTGATTGCCGAGGCCATGGGTGCCAAGGCCACCGAGGCAGCCTGAGGTCCGCGCGGCAGGCTGCTGACACCAGGCTGTCAGCAGCCTCGTGCAACAAGCGCATCATCACCTGATCCGCCGCGCTTGCCCCAAGGAGAACATTATGGACTTCGTCTCGATCCGCATCATCACCGACCAGATCAAGCCTCTGGTGGCATTTTACGAGGCGATCACCGGCTTGACGGCGACCTGGTTCACTCCGGATTTCGCCGAACTGGCGACCGCCTCCTGCACGCTGGCGATCGGCAGCACGCGCACCCTGGCGCTGTTCGGAGCGGATGTGGCGGAGCCGGCCGCCAATCGTTCGGCGATCATCGAATTTCGCGTTGCCGATGTCGACGCGCAGTATCGCAGGCTGGTGGAGACCATCGGCGACTTCGTGCAGACACCGACGACGATGCCATGGGGAAACCGATCGCTGCTGCTGCGCGATCCCGACGGCAATCTGGTGAATTTGTTCACTCCGGTCAGCGCCGAAGCGATCAGGAAGTTCGATCGCAGGGCTGTGGCGCCGGCAGACGCTATCGCTTGAGCGCCTTGTAGACGGCTATGCCGGCGGCAAGGTCCTCGAGCGCGGCGCCGACCGACTTGAACAGGGTGATCTCGCCGTCGCTTTGCCGCCCGGCCTTCTCGCCGCGCGCCAGCTCATGCAGGTCGGCAATGATGGCATCCGGCTTCAGCACGCCGGAGGCGAGCGGCTG
>NZ_RZOS01000035.1:0-26566 GCF_004022605.1 Mesorhizobium sp. M4B.F.Ca.ET.089.01.1.1 | reverse complement strand
GTCCAGCGATTGACCCGGCGCGGACCGGATGCGGCGGTAGGAATCGATATCGCTGAGGCTGAGCAACGGCGCCTCGGCATGCTCGATATAGGAGCGGCCCGTCTCGCCGGCGAGGTCGGGGTAGATCAGCACTTGGCCGGCGGCGTGGCGCTGGCTGCGGCGCGTGGCGTGCGCGACAGCCGCGGCGAGATTACCGCCGGCGCTCTCGCCGCAGAGCACGATCGGCAGCGCGCTTGTCGCCGCCACCCATTCGAACACGGCGAGGCAATCCTCGAAGGCGGCGGGATGGAGATGCTCCGGCGCCAGGCGGTAGTCGGCCGAGATCACCTCGAAGCCGGTGGCGGCGCAGATCTCGGCGCAGATGTCGTTATGGCTGTCGAGATCGCCGAGCACGAAGCCGCCACCATGGTAGTAGACGACGATCGCCCGCGCCACCTTGCCGGCCATCCGGTAGCGCCGGACCGCGATGTCGCGTCCGTCGGCCGAGACCACATCGTCACTCGCCGTGACACCGGCCGGACAGCCTTGGTGGAAGGCACGGCACATCGCGTTGTAGACCGCCCGTTGCTCCGCGATCGGCCGCGCCGCGATCCCGGGCGGAGACCAGGCATTGACCTGGTCGATATAGTCCCACAGCTCCGGGTCGAGCAGGGTGGCGTATTTCCCCCGCCTGGTCGCTTCGGTCTGGTTCGCGCCCATCGGCTTACCGTCAGAGCTCGTCGTAGAGCCGCGCCGCGTTCTCGTAGGTGAAGCGCAGCGGCACCGAGCCCTCGACCTGCCACGCATCGACCGTGTCGCCCGCCAGCAGCCGGCAGGCATCGAGCGTGCCGGTGACGGCGCCGCCATAGAGCCGGTTGGCGAGATTGAGGATGGCGGTCTGGTGCATGGCGGCGCTCGCGCTGCCGCAGGCATCCTTGACCAGCAGCACGCGGAAACCACGCGCCACCGCATCTTTCACCGTAGCGTCGATGCAGGCCTCGGTCCAGACGCCGGCAATCACCAGCCATTCGATGCCCGCCGTCTTCAGCCGGTCGGCGAAGGCGCCGTTGCCGAAGGCGCTGGCCTCGGTCTTGACCTGCATCGTCTCGCCCTCGGCCGGCGCCACGTCCGCGCAGATCGCCGTCAGCGGATCGTCCTTGTCGGAGAAGGCCGACTTGCCGCTGGCGTCCACCGGATGGAACGGCCGCGCCCCGGCAAGGTCGACGATGTAGGCGAAGTGGTAGAGCGGCACGAAATTGCGCCGCGCCGCCGCCTGCAGCCGCTGCACGTTGGCGAGGATGTCGCCGAAGCCGTCGACCAGATAGCGTTCGTCCTTGCGATGCTCCTCCTGGAGATCGATGAACACCGCGGCCACGGTGCCGCGCCGGATGGAGATGGGCGTTTTCATGCGGATGCTCGCGCTTCGTCATTCCAGGGCGAAGCAGCCGCGAAGCGGCGTCGGGAAGACCCTAGAATCCATGCCGTTACCTTTAGCGAAAAATGCAGCGGAACAGAATTCTGCACCGTTGCAACGCTCCGAAGTAACGGCATGGATCCTAGGGTCTGCGCCGCGTCGCTTCGCTCCTTGCTTCGCCCTAGGATGATGACGTCACATTTGCTGCGACCAATCTCGAAGGCCTGCGATAGCGTATGGGCGGCGCCAACAGAGCGTATCGGCATCAAATCGCTCATTCCAAGAACTCGTCCTCATACGGAAACCGCGACAGCAACTCCGTCCCGGTCTCGGTGATCAGCACCTCGTCCTCGAGCTTGACGCCCTCGCGGCCGCCTTTCTCGCCGATATAGCTTTCGACGCTGACCACCATGCCGGGCACGATGATGCCGTCACGGCCATAGGTCTCATAGTCCATCGAGTGCGCGATGAACGGCGTCTCGCCATGCATGCCGACGCCGTGCATGACCGAAGTGTAGCGCTGGTCGACGAAGCGGTCCGGGATCTTCCAGGCCTTCTCGGCGATCTCGCGAAAAGCCATGCCGGGCTTCACGATGCCGATATTGTGCTGAACCTGGTCGTGCGCCATGCGGTAGAGCGACTTCTGGTAGGCGGTCGGCTTGCCCGGCCCGCAGCGGAAGGTGCGCGAGAAATCGGAATAATAGCCGTAGCAGCCGATCGTGTCGGTATCGAGCGCGACCAGCTCGCCCGGCCTGATCTTGCGCCCGCTCGCCTCGCTGAACCACGGGTTGGTGCGCTGGCCGGAGGTGAGCAGCCGCGTCTCGATGAACTCGCCGCCCTGGCGGATCACTTCGCCATACATGATGGCGAACAGCTCGTTTTCGGAGACGCCGGGCTTGATCGCCTCGCGTACTGCGGACACCGCTGCCTCGGCGCCGGCCATGGACGCCTGCAGGCATTTGACTTCCTCAGGCGTCTTCACCGCGCGCACGGCCAAAATCTCGCCCTGGCAATCGCGCACCTCGCAGCCGCGCTTTTCGAGCGCCAGCGCCTGCAGATGGCTGCAGCGGTCGAGCCCGAGCTTCATCGAGCCGCAGCCATGCTTCTTCAGGAGTTCGGTGACTTCGTCGGCGAACGGCCCGGCGGTCTCGTCGTCGCGGCCCGAGACCGACGACCATACCAGCTTCGACGGCCGCGCCTCGTCGATCGTGTCGAGCACCATCGAGACATGGTAGCTCTGCGGATATTCGAACAGCACCACCGGCCCTTCGGTCGGGATGAAGAAATAGCGCGTCGAGTTGCGCAGGAAGTAGCCGAACATGTTGCGCGAGCCGGTGGCGTAGCGCTGGTTGTAGGGGTCGAACAGGACGACCGCGCCATAGCCTGCCTCGCGCATCCAGCCGCGCAGTTTCTTGAGCCGCCCCTTGCGCAGCGCATCCGCATCGATGAAGGACGGCTCGGTGTCGGAGAGCCACATGCCGCCCGCCGGATCGGCCGCCGCCGGATGGCGCATGCGATCCTTGAAGTCTACATCCTCGGTGCTGTCGGGGTCGAAAACGACGATGCTCATGGCGGTGCCTCCTGATGCGGAGAACATGGGCTATGCGTTGCACGAAGTGTGTGCGAATTCCCGCAAATGTCGTGCCGGATGCCGCAGATGTGGTGAGGCGAACTACAGGCGCCGAGATCCTTCGCCCCCCTCTGTCCTGCCGGACTGGCCGGCAGGCCAGAGGGGGACGCTGTCCCGCCAGCGTCTCAGCATTCAGCACAGTGAAGAGTTACTGCCTTCGCATCGCCTTCGGCGCGTGCCCGTGCTCCTCGCGAAATGCCCGCGCAAAACTAGACATCGAGGCAAACCCACACGCCAGCGCGACATCGCGCACCATCAGCGTCGAATGCGCCAGCAGGTCGGCCGCCCGTTTCAGCCGCAGCCGCCGGTAGTAGCCGTTGGGTGAGATGTCCAGCTCGGCGCGGAAATTGCGCTCGAGCTTGTCCGGGGAGACGCCGAGCCTTGTCGCCAGCTCCGCCATGCCGAGCCGCTCCTCCACCGCGTCCTCCATGATCGCGATGGCCGACAGCACCAGCTCGTTCTGCACGCCGGTGCGCAGCCTGAGCGGCATCAGCTTGCGGTCGACGCTCGATCGCAAAGGACTGTGCACGAACCATTCGGCGACGCCCGCCGCCAGTTCGGCGCCATAGTCGCGCGTGATGATCTCCAGCATCATGTCGAGGCTGCCGACGCCGCCGGCCGAGGTGAAACGCTTGCGGTCGATGACGAAGAGATCGCGCCGAAGCTCGATATCGGGGAAAGCCTCGGTGAAGGCGGCCTGGCTGGTCCAGTGCAGGGTGCAGGCATGTCCGTCGAGCAGGCCGGCGCGGGCGAGGAAGAACGCTGCATCCGCAACCGCGCCGATATGCGCGCCGCCGCGCAGGCTCTTGCGGATCCAGCTCATCGCCTCGTCGGCCACGACATGGTCGGCATCGCCGCCGGAGCAGACGACGATGCGGTCTACCTTCGGCGCATCGGCCGCCGAAAAGCCCGGCTGGATGACGACGCCATTCGAGGCCTCGACCGTGCCGGGATCCGCGCCGACGATCACCCAGCGGTAGCATTCGCGCTTGGCGAGTACGTTGGCCGCGCGCAGCGGTTCGATCAGCGAGGAAAACGCCATCATCGGAAAGCCGGGAAAGACCAGCACGGCGAAGGCGAGGGGGGCTTCGCCCGCCGCCGGCTGCGCGCGGTCGCGTTTGCGGTTGGCGGAATTGGAAGTCACGATGCTCTTTCCTGAGGCGGCTGGAACTGTAGCGGGTGGCCCGGCCGGCTGGCAACGGGGACGCCAGTCAATCAGCCGTTCACCAAGCAAGATAGGCAAAACCTTAAGTAGAAATTGCGAGACTTGACGGAAGGTCAGGGTGATGAAACGCCGGAGGCTTTTCGGATGGAACTGAACTACGACTTCGAATTCCAGTCGATCTTTCCAAAGGCCGTCTGGCTCGTTCCCGAATGCAAGCGTTTGCTGGACGAGGTCGGCATCGCCCACAACATGAAGGGGAACTACGTCACGGCTTTTGTCGATCCCGCGACTGTCGTCGCCCTCTGGCGAGAGCCAGCCGAATTCAGGGCCACATTGATCAAGGCCGGTTGGAGCACCTTGCCATACGAAGGCGAAGCCGCGCCGGACAAGGCTCAGTTCCTGATCCCGAAGCTGCTGGAAATCCATGCCAAGGTCGAAAGCCGCGCCTATGACGCGCAGGCGACCAAATATGCCGTCTTTGCCCTTTTCCGCTTCACCCACCAGCTCACCATGGGAGAGGTACTCGGCGCGGACGGCCGCCCGACATGTTCGCCGCTGACCCAGCAACGAATGAAGGACGCCCGTCCGACATCGGCCTTCGATGTCAACAAGGCGGTTACGGCCATGGTGTCCGACCTGGAAAATCGTGCCGGTGCCGAGCCGGCCGCGCCGCCGGCGCCGGTCAAGTCGGCTGCTCCAGGTCCCAGCCTGCTGGGGCGCGTTGCCCGCGTCTTCGGCCGCCGGCAGACCTGAAGCCGGTCCCATACGTCGCGCACTCTGGGGCGAAATTAGAAACGTCGCGCCGCCCCGCTGCCGGCACCTTCTCCCCGTGAACGGGGAGAAGGCAGATGAGCGCGACGTCGGCGCCTTTTCTACAACACTCGCGATTGGCGACACCGTCGAGGAGAGCGCTTCCTCTCCCCGTCACTATACGGGGAGAAATGCCCGGCAGGGCAATGAGGGGCAGCGCCGACCTACGCTTTGCTGCCGCCGCCGCAATCGTCATCATCCCGGGGGATTTCGTGATAGCCTCATCGCTCACCTGGTGGCAGAGAGAGCGGAGCGGGCGCTTCGGCGTCCTGGCAACGGAGGCACGGCGATGTTTGCGGCAAAGGCGATCGAGAGCACGGACAAGCCGGCCTTCTACAATGATCTCGCCGCGCAACTTAAGGCGCTGCTCGAAGGCGAGCGCGACTCGATCGCCAACGCAGCCAACACCGCGGCGTTGATCTACCAGATGGTGCCCGACCTCAACTGGGCCGGTTTTTACTTCCTGCAATCGGACGAAGAGCTGGTGCTCGGCCCTTTCCAGGGCAAGCCGGCCTGCGTGCGCATCGCCGTCGGCAAGGGCGTCTGCGGCACCGCCGTCGATCTGGGCATGTCGATGCTGGTCAAGGACGTCCACGAGTTCGAGGGCCACATTGCTTGCGACGCGGATTCGCGTTCGGAGCTGGTGGTGCTGCTCAGGGACAATGACGGCATCTTCGGCGTTTTCGACCTCGACAGCCCGCTGCCCGGCCGCTTCGACAAGGAGGACCAGGCCGGCATCGAGAAGCTGGCCGCGATCTATGTCGCGGCGAGTGCGTTCGAGCCCGACTGATGGCGGTGCAGCGCGTCTGGCGAGTGCCATTGTCGATGTCGGCGCCGCCCCTCATCGCCCTGCCGGGCACTTCTCCCCGTAAACGGGGCGAAGGACGCTGTGCGGACGGCTTCGCCAATCGCCAGCGTTGCAGGACAAAGCGCCGAGGCTGCGGCCAGCCACTTTCTCCCCGTTCACGGGGGCCGGCAGGACAATGAGGGGCAGCGCCAGCGCTGAAAGCCAGGCTGTATGCGCGATGCCTCAGGGTGAAAGCGGTCAACCTCTGGCTCAACGACCAGGTCTTGCGTTTGACCTAATTGCATCGTTATCACTGGCGGAATACGACGCCCCACAATCGAGAACCACGGCCGACCGAGGAGGAACCCATGTCCCATAATCTGCAGTTCTACATCGACGGCGCCTGGGTCGATCCGGTCGTTCCGAACAATTTCGACGTCATCGATCCGTCCACCGAGGATGCCTTCGCGCAGATCTCGCTTGGCACCAAGCCCGATGTCGACAAGGCGGTGGCGGCGGCCAAGCGCGCCTTCAACAGCTTCGGCTTCACCTCGGTTGAAGAGCGGCTCGAGATCCTCAACCGCGTCATCGAGGTCTACAAGAAGCGCAGCAAGGACCTGGCGCTGGCCGTCTCGCGCGAGATGGGCGCGCCGCGCCAGATGGCGCTGGACAGCCAGGTCGGCGTCGGCCAGGCGCATCTGGAGAAGATGGCCGAGGTGCTGAAGAGTTTTCAGTTCCGCCACGTGAAGGGCTCCTCGCTGATCGTCAAGGAGCCGATCGGCGTCGTCGGCCTGATCACGCCGTGGAACTGGCCGCTGAACCAGATCACCTGCAAGGTCGGCCCGGCGCTTGCCGCCGGCTGCACCATGGTGCTGAAGCCGTCGGAGATCGCGCCGCTCGACGCCATCATCTTCGCCGAGATCATCGACGAGGCCGGCGTGCCGAAGGGCGTCTTCAACCTCGTCAATGGCGATGGCCCGACCGTCGGCCAGGCGCTGGCCTGCCACCCGGATGTCGACATGATGTCCTTCACCGGCTCGACCCGCGCCGGCATTCTGGTCGCCAAGGCCGCCGCCGACACGGTCAAGCGCGTGCATCAGGAGCTTGGCGGCAAGTCGGCCAACATCCTGTTTCCCGATGTCGACCTCGCCAAGGCCGTCACCAAGGGCGTCGCCGGCTGCCTCGGCAACAGCGGCCAGTCCTGCAACGCGCCGACGCGCATGTTCGTGCCGCGCGAGCGTCACGACGAGGCGGCCGCCTATGCTAAAACGGCGGCGGAAAAATTCACCGTCGGCCCGGCCGACGCGCCGGGCTCGAAGCTCGGCCCGGTGGTCAGCCAGCTCCAGTTCGACAAGATCCAGAGCCTGATCCAGAGCGGCATCGACGAGGGCGCCACGCTGGTCGCCGGCGGCCCCGGCCGCCCGGCAGAGCTCAACCGCGGCTATTATGTCCGTCCGACCGTCTTCGCCGACGTCACCCACGACATGCGTATAGCGCGCGAAGAAATCTTCGGGCCGGTGCTGGCGATCATGCCCTACGACACGGTCGAGCAGGCGGTCGAGCAGGCCAACGACACCGTCTTCGGCCTTGCCTCCTACATCCAGGCCAAGGACATCGAGAAGGCGCGCGCCGTCGCCGCCCGCATGCGCTCCGGCAACGTCTACATCAACTACCCGACCTGGGACGCCGGCCTGCCCTTCGGCGGCTACAAGCAATCCGGCAACGGCCGCGAATATGCCGAGTATGGGCTCGAGGATTTTCTGGAGATCAAGGGCATCGCGGGGTACGAGGCGGCGGAGTAGGGGCGGTGGCAATCGACGACCCGATGCCGGCACTGCCGTCTGCTTCTAGACGCGGTCACGCCATTTGGTCGAGAAATTTAGCTCTCGCACCAGGGTGAAGCTGTCGCACCATCTGACGCGCATCTGATCGCATACGTCGGGGATTCTACGATTTGCCCGTTGCGTAGTTGGTTTCGAGACCTCGGTGGTAACGACTGTTCGAATGTCCGGCGCGAACAAAGCGTGTGCGACCAGGAATGGGTCGCGTCCGATCTTAATGATCTCGGCGTCTGTCAGGTCAGCGGCATAGGCGTTGGCGAGAACTTCCTGGACCCGTGCTACATCAACTTCCTCTTCGAGGCACATAGCATTCTTGTTGTCTTTGTCCCCAAGCCACTCGGCCAAATCGTCGGACCCGCCGACAATTTCTTCGACGATTTCCACTGGCATCTTGATTGCGCCTTGCTCCGCCCAGTGCAAAAGCCACTCCCAAAATTCGGGGACGCGGTCGAATGCGTAGTATGAGTTTTTGGCGGTAATCAAGACATTGGCATCGAGGAGATAAATTGTCGCCCCCTCACGCAGCACGCCCGGAGGCACCGGCTGTCGCGGCCCCCGTCAAGGCGTAAACATTGGTAGGCTTTACTCCTAGAATCCGGCCGGCCATGGATGGGGAGAGGGCGCCCTCTGCCAGCATCCTCCGAGACAAACCTACTAAGCGGTTGCCAAGCCTGTGCCTTCGGACGACGTAATAGTCCGGTCCGCCTTCGATATCCTTATTGCGCTCTCGTGCAGCGGCGCGGTTCTGAAGCCATTGTCGCCGAAATATGCCGCTCACTTCGGCCCAGACATCGCGAGATACGATTCCCTCTCGAAACAGCTTGTAGGCGACGGCGGAATGGCTCACCTGCCAAGTTTCAGCAAGCTGCCTGATTCTGGCGATCACTTGGTCGGAAGGGGCGCCCCGCAGAGCGTCGTCACGCAATGCTTCACCGTCAGGCATAAGAATTTGGCCCGCCACGTCGTTGCAAAAGACCTCGATGGCCGTGGACGGATTTGCGCCGCTAATGCCAGTGCGGCCAATCCAGACGTGCGCAAGCTCGTGGAGCAGCGTAAAGGACCAAGCCGCCTCACTGTCCTGATCATTTATGATCACAAAGGGTGTTACAGGATCTGCTAGCGCGACCCCACGGAAAAGCTCAACGTCCAGAGTGCTATGGTGGCTTCCGAGATTGCCAATCAACAGTACAAACACGCCGGTGCGCTCGGCGAGGTCTCTAAGATAGGCAAAGGCTTCGTTGCGCCCCCCCCGCCTAAACTGCGTGATATCAAAATCAAGGGTTTGAGCAATTGCCTTAGCCAACTGCTTCGAACCACCGCTCATATCGAAGCTACCTACAAAAGGCAGTTCCTTCGCCTCATCTTCGACCTCAAGCAGGGATCGGACCATCTCCTGCCTTGCCCTCAAGTCACGCAACAGAGCATCAACAAGCGCAGCATCTCTTTGCCCGTACTCTGCGGGCAGCGTTCGGAAGTCTTCCCCTCGCTCAGCCCGCCGTGGTGGTGCGGGAAGGTAAAACGCAAGAAGAGGGCGGCGGTAGTGCTGCGCCATCTTCAAAAGCAAGGGGCGGGAGGGTTCGCCATCCCCTTTCTCTAATGCAGCAAGACGATCAGGACCGGCGATGGCCCGTGTGTCACTTATTCCGAGCCTTTTCGCCGCGTCGTGTAGATCGAGCCCAGCTGTTTCGCGAGCCCATCGTAGGACGTCAGGATTGACGTTTGGCATTCATCACCCTTTGCCGCTTGCCTTCCTTTGGCCGGCGCCAAGATACAACCCGCTAGCGAACGCTTTGTTACGAAGTGGACACATATTTAGGAGGGGGTCAACATCTCCGCTACTGCCCTGGGTGGCGACACGGAGGATTGTCGTTAACCGGGACATCGGCTGTGTAGCGGGCCGCGACAAGGCTGCTGACGAAGATCCCCCCATCCCGCATTGCACAATCCCCCCGCTTCGACATATTGAAGCCCCCATGGTCCGTTCCTCGCTCGCCGTCCTTGTGATCGACGAAAACCGTATCCGTGCCTCGATCATCGAGGCCGGGCTGCGGGAGGCCGGGCATGAGCGGGTGACGGTCATCCATGATGTCGCCGGCATTGCGCGGCGCATTGCCGAGATCGAGCCGGACGTCATCGTCATCGATCTCGAAAACCCCAACCGCGACATGCTCGAAAACATGTTCCAGCTGTCGCGCGCGGTGAAGAGGCCGATCGCCATGTTCGTCGACCGCTCCGACCAGGCCTCGATCGAGGCCGCGGTCGAGGCCGGCGTGTCGGCCTATGTCGTCGATGGCTTGAGGCAGGAGCGCGTCAAGCCGATCCTCGACATGGCGGTCAGCCGCTTCAACGCCTTCTCGCGCATGGCGCGCGAACTGGAGGAGGCGCGCAGCGAGCTGGAGAGCCGCAAGGTCATCGACCGCGCCAAGGGCATATTGATGAAATCGCGCGGCTTGAGCGAAGAGGCGGCCTACACGCTGCTGCGCAAGACGGCGATGAACCAGAACCGCAAGATCAGCGACATCGCCCAGAGCCTGGTGACCGCCGCCGGACTGCTCGGGCCGCTGGAGGACGAATAGGCATGGCAGCGACGCACCAGATCACCGCCGGCTTCATGCCGCTTTTCGACAGCGCCGTGCTGGTGGCGGCCGGCGAACTGGGCTTTGCCGCGCGCGAGGGTATCGAGCTGACGCTGCATCGCGAGACCTCCTGGGCCAACATCCGCGACCGCATCGCCATCGGCCATTTCCATCTGGCGCACATGCTGGGGCCGATGCCGCTGGCCTGCAGCCTCGGCCTCACGCCGATCGCCTCTGAGACCATCGTTCCGTTCTCGCTCAGCCTCGGCGGCAATTGCGTCACGGTCTCCAATGCGGTGTGGGACGGCATGGCGGCGCATGGCGCGGAACCCGATCTCGATCCCGCGCGGGCAGGGGCCGCTCTTGGCGCGCTGATCCGCGGGCGGGCCGCCAGGGGGAGCGATCCGCTGCGCTTCGCCGTCGTGCATCCGCATTCCGGGCATAACTACGAGCTGCGCTACTGGCTCGCCGCCTGCGGCATCAATCCCGAGCGCGACATCGAGATCGTCATCGTGCCGCCGCCCTTCATGGCCGATGCGCTGGCCGCCGGCCGCATCGACGGCTATTGCGTCGGCGAGCCCTGGAACAGTGCCGCGGTCGCCGCCGGCACCGGCCATATCGTCACCGTCAAGGCGCTGCTCTGGCGCAACAGCCCGGAGAAGGTGATCGGCGTGCGCAAGGCCTGGGCGGAGGAGAATCCGGAGGCGCTGGCGGCGCTGCTCAGAGCGCTGCATCACTCGGCGCGCTGGTGCCAGGACCCGGCGAACCATGCCGAACTGGCGGCGCTGATGGCCGGGCCGGGCTTCCTCGGCCTGCCGGCTTCGGTGCAGATGCCGATCCTGACCGGACGGCTGAAGCTCGGCGGTGGCGCCGAGCGGGCGATCGCCGATTTCTTCGTGCCCTTCGACAAGGCGGCGAATTTTCCGTGGAAGAGCCATGCGCTGTGGTTCTACACGCAGATGGTGCGCTGGGGGCATGTCGCGCACACGCCGGAAAACCTCGCCATCGCCTGGAACTGCTACCGGCCCGACCTCTATCGCTCGGCGCTGAAGCCGCTCGGCGTGGCGCTGCCCGGCGCCAATGCCAAGGTCGAAGGGGCGCTGAAAGCGGCGACGCCGGTCGGTTCGGCGGGGGCAAGCCTGTTGCTCGGCCCGGACGGGTTCTTCGACGGCCAGATCTTCGATCCCGACGAGATCGAAGCCTATGTCGCCGGGCAGAAACACGCTGATTCCCTGGCGCAGTAGGTTCCGACCTGCCGGGGTGCGGATCGCCAACGCACGCAAGTTGATAAGTCAAAGGCCGCCTTGGTGTGTTATATACGCTGCGTTCTCGGGCGGATACGAGATCGATGGATCAGGAAAGACTTCTGGCCGCCGTCCTTTTGGCTGATGTCGTGGGCAGCACGCCCCTCTATGAGCGCATCGGCGACGATGCCGCTCTGCAGCAGGTTTCGGATTGCCTGGACACGATGCGCGAGATCGTCGCCCAGCACGGCGGTGATTTCATTTACTCGAAAGGCGATGACGTACTCAGCCTGTTCGAGAGCCCGGAGATGGCGCTGAGGGCCGTCTGCCAAATCAGCCGCCAATTGACCAAAGGGCCGTTGAGCGCCCGTATAGGATTGCATTTCGGGGCGGTCATTCGCGCGCGGGGCGCGATATTCGGCGATGTTGTCAATGTCACCGCCAGGTTGTCCAGCACGGCCAACCCCGGGGAGGTGCTGATCAGCCAGAGCTTCTTCGAAGGCCTTACAGCGGGCAGCCGCAGTGCCTTGCGGCTCCTCGACAAAATGGCTTTCAAGGGCAAGCAGGAACTCTTCGATGTCTATACTCTGAGGAGCGACGATGGGACCCTCAGTCCGCAAATCGCCAGCCGGGGCACCATTATCGAACGGCGCTCCGTCCCGCCGCCGCAGATCAATCTTCTCATCGGCTATGGAGATCAGTCGCGATCCTGCCGAAACAACGAATTCGTGACGTTCGGCCGATCTCCGGAATGCAATATCGTCATCCAGTGGCCCTGGGTCTCAAGGCACCACGCCACTTTCACCATTTCGAATGGCAAGGCCCGCCTTATCGAGCGAAGCTCGTCGGGCACATTTGTGTCGATGGGACCCGACCATGAAGTATTCGTGCGCCGCGAAGATATTCTTCTCTTCGGCTCCGGCGTCATCTCGCCGGGACGGAGATCGTCGCCCGGCGACACCGAGGTTCTTCACTACGAGATTGTCTCAGGCTGACCGGATGGATTCGTTAGCCGCGACTGGTCTCGGCGGCGGCGCCGAGGTCAGCCAAGCGCCCGTGCTGTCGATCCATCTACACGAAGGCTGAAATCTCGGCCGGCAACAGGTCCACAACCGGTCAAGATCACCGTGTCGAGAGCTGATTTTACAGTCCTGATTATTTTCGCGCCACTGTTGTGCATTGCACAATAATTATGCGTGCGCTTGCGCTAATGAACAATCTTTGGCCTGCGCGCCTCGTCACCCAGCCCGTGCGTTGCCGGCGTGGATCATTGATTTAATTGAAGTTTTTCTCCTCGTTCAAAACTGGCACGGTTTCTGCATTGCAATAACCAAGCTCCTCGCGGAGCCGCGGAACAGGCGTCCAATGGCGGGCGCCACAGGCAAAGCTGCCGCTCAGGTCGACACGCGATCCCGGATGTACGGACGCGAGCGACCTGGCCGGCAGCTTTTTGTTTTGACCGAACACGAGAATCGACGGCGCCGGTCCCAAGCGGCGTCCAACCGGGAGATGACGATGACGAAACGGATCGGAACTGCAACGACCCTCAAGGGCATGTCGCGTCGCGACTTCCTTGCCAGAAGCGCGCTGACGGCGGGGCTGCTCGTGGCGGCGCGCAACCTTCTGCCTTCGGGCGCCTATGCGGCGACCGCAGCACCCGAAGTGACCGGCGCCAAGCTCGGCTTTATCGCGCTCACCGACGCGGCACCGCTGATGATCGCCAAGGAGAAGGGACTGTTCGCCAAATATGGCATGCCCGATGTCGAGGTGCTGAAGCAGGCCTCCTGGGGCGCGACGCGCGACAATCTGGTGCTGGGCAGCGAGGCCAACGGCATCGACGGCGCCCACATCCTGACGCCGATGCCCTACCTCATGCACACCGGCAAGGTGACGCAGAACAAGCAGCCGCTGCCGATGGCGATCGTGGCGCGGCTGAACTACGACTGCCAGGGCATTTCCGTCGCCCAGGAATACGCCGCCACCGGCGTCGGCCTCGACGCTTCCAAGCTGAAGGAGGCCTTCGCCGCCAAGAAGGCCGCCGGCAAGGAGGTCAAGGCCGCCATGACCTTCCCGGGCGGCACGCATGACCTGTGGATACGCTACTGGTTGGCCGCCGGCGGCATCGACCCCGACAAGGACGTCTCGACCATCGTCGTGCCGCCGCCGCAGATGGTGGCCAACATGAAGGTCGGCAACATGGACGTCTTCTGCGTCGGCGAGCCGTGGAACGAGCAACTCGTCCACCAGGGTATCGGCTTCACCGCCGCCACCACGGGTGAATTGTGGAAGGGCCATCCGGAAAAGGCGCTCGGCCTGCGCGCCGCCTTCATCGAGAAATATCCCAACGCCACCAAGGCGATCCTGATGGCCGTCATGGAAGCCCAGCAATGGTGCGAGGCGATGGAGAACAAGGACGAGATGGCCTCCATCATCGGCAAGCGGCAATGGATGAACGTTCCGAGCGCCGACATCATCGGCCGCCTCAAGGGCGACATCAACTATGGCAACGACCGCGTCGCCAAGGGCACCGACCTCTACATGAAGTTCTGGAAGGGCGGCGTCTCCTATCCCTTCAAGAGCCATGATGCCTGGTTCCTCGCCGAGAACATCCGCTGGGGCAAGTTCGCGCCGACCACCGACATCAAGGCGCTGGTCGACCAGGTCAACCGCGAGGATCTCTGGCGCGAGGCGGCGAAGGAGCTGGGCGTCGCGGCAAGCGACATCCCTGCATCGTCGTCGCGCGGCGTCGAGACCTTCTTCGACGGCAAGACCTTCGATCCGGCCAACCCGTCCGCCTATCTCGACAGCCTGAAGATCAAGGCATCGGCTTAGGCGTAAACGGCGCCAAAGGCGCCGTTTGTCGCGGCGCGACAAAGGCGCAACGGCGCTCGCGCCGTTGTCGCCCAACGAACAGGAGCTTCGCGAACACATGTCCATCCAAACCGTCGAGGACACCAAGGTGAAGGCCTTTCCCGTAAAGCCCGCCGAGGTGATCGCCTTCACCGCAAAGGCGAGGCGCCGCATCGATCCGCTCGCCATTGCCGGCAAGCTGGCGACGGCGCTGGTGCCGCCGGCCGTCGTCATCCTCGTCCTGCTCGTCGTCTGGCAGGTCGCCTGCTCGTCGCCGACGGCCAGCCTGCCGCCGCCGAGCCAGGTGTGGAACGAGGCCTATGACCTGATCGCGCATCCGTTCTTCGACAACGGCCCGCAGGATATCGGCCTTGCCTGGCGAGTGCTGATCTCGCTGCAGCGCGTCGCCATCGGCTTCGGCATGGCTGCGGTGGTCGGCGTGGCGCTGGGCGCGCTGGTCGGCCAGTCGGTGTGGGCGATGCGCGGCCTCGACCCGGTGTTCCAGATCCTGCGGACCGTGCCGCCGCTCGCCTGGCTGCCGCTGTCGCTCGCCGCCTTCCGCGATTCCAATCCGTCGGCGCTGTTCGTGATCTTCATCACCTCGATCTGGCCGGTGATCATCAATACAGCCGTCGGCGTCCGCAACATCCCCGAGGACTACCGCAACGTCGCCCGCATCCTGCGGCTCAACCAGCTCGAGTTCTTCGTCAAGATCATGGTGCCGGCGGCCGCCCCCTACATCTTCACCGGCCTGAGGATCGGCATCGGGCTCTCCTGGCTTGCCATCGTCGCCGCCGAGATGCTGACCGGCGGCGTCGGCATCGGCTTCTTCATCTGGGACGCGTGGAACTCCTCGCGGCTGCCCGACATCATCGTCGCGCTGGCCTATATCGGCGTCACCGGCTTCTGCCTCGATCGGCTGGTCGCGGCGGTCGGCGCCTTCGTCACCCGCGGCACAACGGCAAAGTGAGGAGGGCGCCATGACCGCCTATCTGAAGCTCGACCATATCGACAAATCCTTCGCCCGCGGCGGCCAGGTCAGCGAGGTGCTGAAGGATATCAGGCTCACCATCGACAGGGGCGAGTTCGTCTCCATCATCGGCCATTCCGGCTGCGGCAAGTCGACCTTGCTCAACCTCATCGCCGGGCTGACCAGGGTCTCCTCGGGCGCCGTGCTGCTCGAGGACAAGGAGGTCGACAGCCCGGGACCTGAGCGCGCCGTGGTGTTCCAGAATCATTCGCTGCTGCCGTGGCTCACCGTTTACGAGAACATCAACCTTGCCGTCTCCAAGGTCTTCGGCCGCACCAAAAGCCGGGCCGAGCGGCATGAGTGGATCATGCGCAACCTCGATCTCGTGCAGATGGCGCATGCCAGGGACAAGCGCCCGGCCGAGATATCCGGTGGCATGAAGCAGCGCGTCGGCATTGCCCGCGCGCTCGCCATGCAGCCGAAGATCCTGCTGCTCGACGAGCCGTTCGGCGCGCTCGACGCGCTGACCCGCGCCCACCTCCAGGACGCGGTGATGGACATCCACGCCCGGCTCGGCACGACCATGATCATGATTACCCACGATGTCGACGAGGCGGTGCTTCTGTCCGACCGCATCGTGATGATGACCAACGGCCCGGCGGCAACCATCGGCGAGGTGCTTTCGGTGCCGCTGGCCCGGCCGCGCCGACGCATCGAGCTTGCCTCGGACCGCACCTTCCTGCGCTGCCGCGAGGCGGTGCTGAAGTTCCTCTATGAACGCCACCGCTTCGTTGAAGCAGCGGAGTAGCGTCATGACCCGAGAAACGCATCTTCAACGCCAAAGGTCGATCTGCATCGGCAATGGGCAACCTGCCGCACTGCACAAATATTATGCTGCCGTGCAAGGCGATCTGACTAATCTTTGATCCGCCGCCGGGCTCGTCAAAAGTCGCTCGGCTGCGGTTTCGCATTGATATTATTTGATAATTCAGCGCGCCGTCGAACTGGCACGCTTCCTGCTTTTAGGAATGTAGGTCCCTCGGGGCCAAGAGACACGGCGTCCAATGGCGGGCGCCACAGGCAAAGCTGCCGATCAGGTCAACACGCGATCCCGGATGGACGGACGCGAGCGACCTGGCCGGCAGCTTTTTTGTTTTGACCGAACACGCAATCGACGGCGCCGATCCCAGGCGGTGCCCAACCGGAGACGACGATGACGAAACGGATCGGAACTGGCGCGGCCCTCGAGGACTTCACCCGCCGCGATTTCCTGGCCAGCAGCGCATTGACCGCCGCGCTGTTCACCGCCGCGCTGCTGCTCTTTCCCGTCGGCGCCAAGACGGACGGCAAGGGGCCGGCGGTGGCCGCGCACAGCGAGGTTTCGACCGGCACGCCGATGGCGCGTCGCTGACAATCGCGAACGAACAGACAAGAGCGGCGCCTCCACGCCGCAAACCGGAGCCGACATGACCGCAAATCTCCCAGCCGCGCCCAGCCAGGAACCCAGGCAGGCGCTCGTGATGTCCACCATCGCCTTCACCGTCTGCTTCGCGGTGTGGACGATCTTCTCCATCATCGGCGTGCGCATAAAGCAGGAGCTTGGGCTGAGCGAGACGGAGTTCGGCCTGCTCATCGGCACGCCGATTCTCACCGGCTCGCTCGTGCGCATGCTGCTCGGCGTCTGGACCGATCGCTATGGCGGGCGGCTGGTCTACACCGCCGTCATGCTTTCGGCGGCGATCGCGACCCTACTGCTCTCTTTTGCGCATACTTATGAGCAGATGCTGATCGCAGCACTCGGCGTCGGGCTTGCCGGCGGCTCCTTCGCCGTCGGGGTCGCCTACGTCTCGCGCTTCTTTCCCGCCGGCAGGCAGGGCACGGCGCTCGGCATCTTCGGTGTCGGCAATGTCGGCGCCGCGGTCACCAAGTTCCTGGCCCCGCTGGTGCTGCTCGCCTGGGGCTGGCAGACGGTGGCGCAGATCTGGGCGGCGGCGCTCGTCGTCATGGCCGTCGTCTTCTGGTTCACCACCGGCGACGACCCCGTCATCCGCGAGCGCCGCGCCGGCAAAGCGGCAGCGCCGAGAAGCTTCTGGCAGGAATTCGCGCCGCTGAAGAACCTGCAGGTCTGGCGCTTCGCCTTCTACTACTTCTTCGCCTTCGGCGCGTTCGTGGCGCTGTCGCTGTGGCTGCCGCGCTACCTGATCGGCGTCTACGGCTTCAACATCGCCACCGCCGGCATGATCGGCGCCGCCTACTCAATTCCGGCAAGCGTCTTCCGCGCCTATGGCGGCGTGCTTTCCGACCGTATCGGCGCCCGCACCGTACTCTACTGGACCTTCACGGTCTGTGCCGTTGCGACCCTGGTTCTGTCTCTCCCCTCGGCAGACTACGTCGTGCGCGGCATCAGCGGGCCGATCGCCTTCCACTTCGAGATCGGCCCGCTCGCCTTCATCGCCGTCGCCTGCGTGCTCGGCTTCTTCATGAGCCTCGGCAAGGCCGCCGTCTACAAGCACATCCCCGTCTACTATCCGAAGAACGTCGGCGCCGTCGGCGGTGTGGTCGGCATGATCGGCGGGCTCGGCGGTTTCGTCCTGCCGATCGCCTTCGGCGCCCTCAACGACCTCACCGGCGTCTGGTCGAGCTGCTTCATGCTCCTCTTCGTCATCGTCGTCGGCTGCCTTGCCTGGATGCACTTCTCCATCCGCCGCATGGAACGTGCCGCCGCCGAAACGCCAGCGCTCTACGCGGCCGAGTGAAACCGGAACGGATCAGCAATATGACCGAGAAACTCGTCATCATCGGCAACGGCATGGCCCCCGGGCGCATGCTGGAGCATCTCCTGGATAAGGCGCCGGATCGCTACCAGGTCACCATCTTCAATGCCGAGCCGCGCGTGAACTACGACCGCATCATGCTGTCGCCGGTTTTGTCGGGCGAGAAGGCATACGAAGAGATCATCATTCACGGCGACGGCTGGTACATCAAGCACGGCATCACCCTCTACAAGGGCCATAAGATCGTCGCCATCGACCGCGCGGCCAAGACCGTCACCTCTGACCATGGCGTGACGGAACCCTATGACAAGCTGGTGATTGCCACCGGCTCGGTGCCGTTCATCATCCCGGTGCCCGGCAACAACCTGCCGGGCGTGCTGACCTATCGCGATCTCGACGACGTCCGCGCCATGATGCTTGCAGCCCAGTCGCGGGCCAAGGCCGTGGTCATCGGCGGCGGCCTGCTCGGGCTGGAGGCCGCGGCCGGCCTGCAGGCGCAAGGCATGGACGTCACCGTGCTGCATGTCATGCCGACGCTGATGGAGCGCCAGCTCGATCCCGCCGCCGGCTACCTCTTGCAGCGCGCCGTGGAGGAACGCGGCATCAAGGTCATCACCAAGGCCAACACGCAAGCCATCACCGGCAACGGCAAGGTCGAGCAGGTCGAGCTTGCCGACGGCACGATCATCCCGGCGACCCTGGTGGTGATGGCGGTCGGCATCCGGCCGAACGCGGCGCTGGCCAAGGACGCGGGCGTCGCCGTCAACCGAGGCATCGTCGTCGATGCCGGCATGCGCAGCAACGACCCCGACATCTTCGCGCTCGGCGAATGCGCCGAGGTCAACGGCATGGTCTACGGCCTGGTGGCGCCGCTCTACGAGATGGCGCGCGTCGCCGCCAGCCAGCTTGCCGGCGACGAGGCTGCCGCCTTCGTCCATTCCGACACGCCGACCAAGCTCAAGGTCACCGGCATCGAACTGTTCTCGCTCGGCGACTTCGCCGATGGCGACGACCGCCAGGAGATCGTGCTGCGCGATGCCTCGGCTGGCGTCTACAAGCGCCTGGTGCTGAAGGACGACCGCATCATCGGCACCGTGCTCTATGGCGAAACGGCCGACGGCGCCTGGTTCAACGACCTCAAGAAGAAGCAGACCGATATTTCGGAGATGCGCGACACGCTTATCTTCGGCCAGTCATACCAGGGGGGTGCCCCCCTGGACCCTATGGCGGCCGTTGCAGCCTTGCCGGATGATGCGGAAATCTGCGGCTGCAACGGCGTCTGCAAGGGCAAGATCACCGGTGCGATCACCGGCAAGGGCCTGACCTCGCTCGATGATGTTCGGGCGCACACCAAGGCGTCTGCCTCCTGCGGCTCGTGCACCGGGCTGGTCGAGAAGCTGATGGTGCTGACCCTCGGCGACACCTACAACCCCGCAGCCGTGCAGCCGATGTGCTCCTGCACCACGCTCGGCCATGACGAGGTGCGCCGGCTGATCAAGGCCAAGGGGCTGAAGACCATTCCGGCAGTGATGCAGGAGCTGGAGTGGAAGACCTCCTGTGGCTGCGCCAAATGCCGGCCGGCGCTCAATTACTACCTCGTCTGCGATTGGCCGGACGAATATGCCGACGATTACCAGTCGCGTTTCATCAACGAGCGGGTGCACGCCAACATCCAGAAGGACGGCACCTATTCGGTGGTGCCGCGCATGTGGGGCGGGGTGACCAGCGCCTCCGAACTGCGCGCCATCGCCGACGTCGTCGACAAGTTCGAGATCCCGATGGTCAAGGTCACCGGTGGCCAGCGCATCGATATGCTGGGCATCCGCAAGGAGGACCTGCCGGCGGTGTGGGCCGATCTCGGCCAGGCCGGCTTCGTCTCCGGCCATGCCTATGCCAAGGGCCTGCGCACCGTGAAGACCTGCGTCGGCTCCGACTGGTGCCGCTTCGGCACGCAGGATTCGACCGGCTTGGGCATCCGCATCGAGAAATTCATGTGGGGCTCGTGGACCCCGGCCAAGGTCAAGATGGCGGTGTCGGGCTGTCCGCGAAACTGCGCCGAGGCGACCTGCAAGGATGTCGGCGTGATCTGCGTCGACAGTGGCTACGAGATCCACTTCGCCGGCGCCGCCGGTCTCGACATCAAGGGCACCGAGGTGCTCGGCCTGGTCAAGACCGAGGATGAGGCACTGGAGCACATCGTGGCGCTGACGCAGATGTACCGCGAGCAGGCCCGCTATCTCGAACGCATCTACAAATGGGCCAAGCGCGTCGGCATCGCCGAGATCAAGCGCCAGATCATGGACGACGGCGAGAAGCGCAAGGCCTATTACGAGCGCTTCGTCTTTTCCCAGAAATTCGCCCAGGTCGATCCGTGGTCGGAACGCGTCTCCGGCAAGGACAAGCACGAATTCCGGCCGATGGCCTCGGTCGGGTTTGCCGAGGCGGCGGAGTGACAATCATGACCTGGATCGCTATCGGCACCATCGCCGACATCCCCCGCCGCGGCGCGCGCTGCGTCGCCACCCCGCATGGCAAGATCGCTGTCTTCCGCACCGCCGACGACGAGGTCTTCGCCATCGAGGACCATTGCCCGCACAAGGGCGGGCCGCTGAGCCAGGGCATCGTCCATGGCGCCGCGGTGACGTGCCCGCTGCACAATTGGGTGATTTCGCTGGAGACCGGCAAGGCGCTCGGCGCCGACGAGGGCGCGGTGCGCACCATCCCGGTGAAGCGGGAAGGCGAGCGTCTGTTCCTGGCGCTGGAAGCGCTGGCCAGCCGCGCGGCCTGAACCCATGGAGATCGACGAAGCACGCGAGGTGAGGACCACCTGCCCCTATTGCGGGGTGGGCTGCGGCGTGCTGGCGAAGGTCGCCGCGGACGGTGAAGTCACCGTCCGCGGCGATCCTGATCATCCGGCGAATTTCGGCCGGCTGTGCTCGAAGGGCTCGGCGCTGGCGGAGACCATCGACCTCGATAGCCGGCTGCTCCATCCCGAAATTGGCGGCGGCCGCGTCGGCTGGGACGAGGCGCTCGACCTCGTCGCCTCGACCTTCTCGCGCACCATCGCCGAGCATGGGCCGGACGCGGTCGCCTTCTATGTCTCCGGCCAACTGCTGACGGAGGACTATTACGTCGCCAACAAGCTGATGAAAGGGTTTGTCGGCTCGGCCAACATCGACACCAATTCGCGGCTCTGCATGGCCTCCTCGGTCGCCGGGCATCGCCGCGCCTTCGGCGCCGACACGGTGCCGGGTTGCTACGAGGATCTGGAGCTGGCCGATCTCATCGTGCTCGTCGGCTCAAATCTCGCCTGGTGTCATCCCGTGCTCTACCAGCGCATCGCCGCGGCCCGCGAGAAGCGGCCCGGGATGAAGATCGTCCTGGTCGATCCGCGCCGCACCATGACATCAGATATCGCCGACCTGCACCTGGCGATCGCGCCGGATGGCGACACCGCGCTGTTCTCCGGCCTGCTGGAACATCTGGCAAAGAACGAAGCGCTCGACCGCGACTATATCGCCGCGCATACGACAGGCTTCGAGGAGACGCTGGCGGCCGCCGCATCGCTCGATCTCGCCGGCATTGCCGCCGCCACGGGTTTGAGCGAGGACGAGCTGTCGCGCTTCTACGCGCTGTTCGCGGCGACCGAGAAGACCGTCGCCGTCTACAGCCAGGGCGTCAACCAGTCTTCGCAAGGCAGCGACAAGGTCAATGCCATCATCAACTGCCATCTGGCGACCGGCCGCATCGGCAAATCGGGGGCAGGGCCGTTCTCGGTGACCGGCCAGCCCAACGCCATGGGCGGTCGCGAGGTCGGCGGCCTGGCCAACATGCTGGCCGCCCATATGGAGATCGAGAACCCAGCGCATCGCGCCCGCGTGCGCCGCTTCTGGAACGCGCCGACCCTGGCTGAAAAGCCGGGCCTGAAGGCGGTCGACATGTTCAACGCGGTGGCCGACGGGCGCATCAAGGCGCTGTGGATCATGGCCACCAACCCGGTCGATTCGATGCCGGACGCCGATGCGGTGGAAGCCGCGATCAAGGCCTGCCCGTTTGTCGTGGTGTCCGACGTTCTGGCCAGCACCGACACCGTGCGCCACGCCCATGTGTCTCTGCCCGCCAGTGCCTGGGGCGAGAAGGACGGCACCGTCACCAATTCCGAGCGCCGCATCTCGCGCCAGCGGCCGTTTCTGGCGGCGCCCGGCGAGGCGAGGCCGGACTGGTGGATCGTTGCCGAGGTGGCGAAGCGGATGGGATTTGCCGAGGCGTTTGCGCATGCCGCGCCGGCCGAGATCTTCGCCGAGCACGCCGCAATGTCGGGTTATGAAAATGATGGCGCGCGGGATTTTGATATCGGCGCTTATGCCGGGATCAATGCTGAGGGCTATGAGGATTTGGCGCCATTCCAATGGCCAGCACCGGCCTTATCCTCTCCCTTGAGGGGAGGGTCGGAGAGCGCGTTGAGCGGAGCGAGACAAGCGAGCCGGAGAGGGGTCGGAGGTGAAGTCTCAGTCTCTGCCAACGAGGCCGAGACTGTCGCAGGCGCCCCCCTCTGGCCTGCCGGCCATCTCCCCCTCAAGGAGGGAGATCAGCCCGCACCTCGACCTTCGCCAATCTCCAAAGTCGGAGAGTGGGCGCAGCCCGCAGTGCCGCTGGTCTCCCCCCTTGAGGGGGAGATGGCCGGCAGGCCAGAGGGGGTCGGTACGACCGGGCGCCAGCCCATTCGCTTCTTCGCCAACGGCAATTTCTACACCCCCGACCGCAAGGCGCGCTTCATCCCCGTCCGACCTGTGACGGAAACTCGCACGGGCGAAAATTTCCCGCTGATTCTGAACACCGGCCGCATCCGCGACCACTGGCACACGATGACGCGCACCGGCAAAAGCCCGCGCCTGTCCCAGCACATCGCCGAGCCCTTCGTCGAAATCCATCCGGCCGATGCACAGCACCACGGCATCGGCGACGCCGATATCGTGCGCATATCCAGCCCGCGCGGCGCGGTGCTGGTGCGCGCGTTGATCACGACCCGCCAGCGCCCGGGCAGCGTCTTCGCCCCGATGCACTGGACCGACCAGTTCGCGGCCAGAGGGCGCCTCGACGCGCTGACCGCGCCGCTCACCGACCCGATCTCCGGCCAGCCGGCGCTGAAGCATGTCGCGGTGCAGATCGAGAAATTCGCCGCGGCGGCCTTTGGTTTCGCCGTGATGCGGGATCGCCCCGAGGCGATCGCCGCCGACTATTGGGCGGTGGCGCGCTGCAAGGGCGGCTGGCGGGTGGAGCTTGCCTTCGCCGACGAGAACATCGACTGGGCCGGCTTTGCCCAGTCGCTGTTCGGCGCGTCACCCGAGGCCGAGATGCTCGCCTATCACGACCGCGAGGCCGGCCAGCATCGCATCGCCGCCTTCGCCGGCGAACGCCTTGCCGGCGCACTGTTCGTCGCGCCGGGACCGGTCGCCGTATCGCGCGGCTGGGCCGCCGAGCAGCTCGACGCAACCCACGCCGGCCAGCGCCAGCGCTTCCGCATCGTCGCCGGTCGTGCCGGCGCCGATCGGCCCGATATCGGCGCCATCGTCTGCTCCTGCCTCGGCATCGGCGCCAACCAGATCGCGGCGGCGGTGGGGGCCGGCTGCGGAACCGTCGAGGCCATCGGCGAGGCGACCAGGGCCGGCACCAACTGCGGCTCCTGTCGCGCCGAAATCCGCGCCATCATCGCAACCGGCAGGGTGCAGGCGGCGGAGTAGCGTGCAAGGTTGCTTGCCCGCCGATCGGTCTCGAAAAGCTATCGATATGTGATGGTTAGCCCGTATCGATGGCCAGCAACGACGGGCATCTGAAACCAAAAGCTAACTGAAAAATAAACATTCGATGGAAGGATGGCAGCTCCGCCGACAGTATCGGCGAGCCGGCAACGGTTGGTACTGGCCATGGAAATGGAAGGACTGCGTTGTGTCGATCCTCAAGAGGCGTTTGTCTGCACTTCATCGGGCCTTGATCATTCTGTTCGTTTCGGCAATCGGCGTGCTGCCGGCATTCGCCATGGAGCCCGCCAAATATCCGGAACCGCCCGACACCGTCGCATTCAAGGTCGAGAAGAACGGCGAGTCGATCCCGGTCACGCTGCGCCAGTTGGAAAAGCTCGGCCTCTACAGCGTTTCCACGCCAAGTCCCTTCGAAAAGGGGCAACTGGCGTTTCAGGGTGTGCTGTTTAGGGATGTGGTCAAGCTGGTCGGACTGGAGGGTGAATCGTCGGTCGTCCTGCGGGCGGCGGACGACTATGTGCAGGTAATCCCGAAGGAGGACTGGACGGACGGTCCGCTGCTTCTTGCCACGCGCCAGGACGGCGAGCTGCTGACCCGGCGGACGCAGGGTCCGACGCGGCTGATCTATCCTCTCGACGACTATCCGGCCTTCGATACGCCAGTTCGCAAACCGCGATGGATCTGGTTGATCAAGACGATCGCGCCGGGCAATTGAACCCCTTCGTGACTTTCGGCCATGTGGTCTAGAAGCAAAGCCTGGCGGGTTCCCATAACCTACGTCGCCGCTGCGGCGTCGGCGGCCATCTGCTCGGCGATCTTGATCGCGGTGCTCTTCACGAGCGTCAGCAAGGTGGAGAGCGCGATGCCGCGTTTCGGCTTCTTCGCCATTCGCGAGTTCCACATTGCCATACGCGACGTGACGCATCTGCGAGATATGGTTTCGCTTGCGCAACTGGCCGACGGTTCGCCGGAAAGCCTGGAACAGCTGTCGGCCGCAAACGATCTGGTCTACATCCGCTTCGAGCGGATCGACGGCGGCGACACCATCAGCGAAATCCCCGCCTACGCGGGTATCGTGCCGCAGGTCAAGGACGCTGTGAAGCGGATCGATGTCATCATCCAGGCAGGTCTGCCTCTGGATGAAAAGGGCCTCAGGCAACTGGGAATTGAGCTCGACCAGATCGTCGCGCGGATGAACGACGAGTACTACAAATATGGCGAGGAGGTTAACGTCGATCTTTATGCCGCGGAGACGAACCTGAACAGGTTCAACTACCAGATCGCCTTTGCCTTGACGGTGTTGTCGGCGCTGGCGATCGGAACCGCCGTGCTTCTCATCGGCCGTCGGGAAACCATCAGCAAGCTCGAATTTCTCGCCTGGCGGGACGCGACGACCGAGTTGAAGAACCGGGCCTGGATGTCGGCCAACAGGGACGGGCTGCTGGAGCGGGCAAGGCTGTCCGGCCAGCAGCTCCGGCTGTTCCTGATCGACCTCGACCACTTCAAGAGCGTCAATGACACCTTCGGTCATCACATCGGCGACATGCTCTTGAAGACCGTTGCCGAAACCCTGCAGTCGGTCGAGCGGCCGGACGAAGTGGCCGCCGTCCGCCTGGGCGGAGACGAGTTCGCCATCATGGCGATCGGGCCTTCGGACGATCTGGGACACCGGCTGCGCGAGCAATTGAACCGGTTTGCCGATCTGGACGGGCATCAGGTGCGCATCGGCGCAAGCATCGGCATGGCCTCCTTCCCGGATCATGGCGCGGACATCTCCACACTGTTGCGCAATGCCGACAGCGCGCTTTATGCCGCGAAAGCAGAAGGGCGGTCCGGCTTTGTGACCTTCTCGCCCGCGATCCTCAGCCAGATCGACCTGCAACTCGGCGAGGAGGCGGCGATCAAGCAAGCGCTCGACGATGATGAGTTGTTCCTGGTCTGGCAGCCGCAGTTCGAACTGGCGAGCGGGCGCATGATCGGCGCCGAAGCCCTGGTCCGCTGGCGCGACCGCGTTTCGGGAACGGTCCGTTTGCCGGACTCGTTCATTCCGACCGCCGAGCGCAGCGATCTGATCCTGGAAATCGACAAGGTCGTGCTGAGCAAGGCCTGCGCGCAGGCCGTTCGGTGGGTGCCGGTTTCGGCCGGCGATTTCATCTGCGCCGTCAATGTTTCGGGCAAAACCCTGCAGGCCGACGCATTCTTCGTGCACCTCGTCGAAGTGCTGCAGCAAACGCGGTTGCCGCCGGCGCGCCTGCAACTGGAAATAACCGAAGGGGTCTTCATCCAAAGCAAGGATGCGCTGAACACGCTCGCGAAAATTCGCAAACTAGGGGTCAGCCTGGCACTCGACGATTTCGGATCGGGATATTCGAGCTTCGGCTATCTCGATCTCGACCTCAATCAGCTGAAGATCGATCGATCCTTCCTCAATGATCTGGAATCGTCCAGGAAGAAGCAGGACGTTGTCGGCGGCATCATCGCGCTGGCCAACTCTCTCGGCATGACGGTCATGGCCGAAGGCGTGGAAACCGAAGGACAGCTGGCCTTCCTGATCGCCGAACAATGCCACGGCGCCCAGGGGTTTTTCATGTCGGAACCAATCGAAGAGAAACTGCTGACAAATCACCTGATTGCGCGGCGGGGCAACCTCAAGGCCAGGGCCGGATCAAAGCTGAACCTCTCGGCCTGATCATCTGGCGGCTTTTCGTCGTCAGGAAATGAGTTGGCTGGGGAACCTGGATTCGAACCAGGACTAACGGAGTCAGAG
>NZ_RZOS01000359.1:0-6123 GCF_004022605.1 Mesorhizobium sp. M4B.F.Ca.ET.089.01.1.1 | reverse complement strand
GAAGGCGACCGTGCCGTCGGCCTCTTCGCGCCAGAATTTCGCCCGCTCGATGCCGGGCAAAAGCTTGCGGCAGTTGGGACCGATGGTCAGCAGCGTCAGCCCGCCCGACACTTCGGCGCCGCGCCGGACGGCGCAGGCCGCTTCGTCGCCATTGGCCGTCAATCGGTAGGTGCTCGACGGGGCCGTTTCGCCGGCGTTGCTTTCGCCGCTGCCGGCATGAAAGAGCTGGGCGCCACCCGCCACCGCGGCAACCGCCACCAAAACGGGAAGCACTTTCACCCTGTCTCTCCGTACATTGAGCGCGCGAGCGCGCCTCAAACCTGACCGACCATTCGGCTCTGCTTATGCATAACGAAGTATGCATAGTGATTCCAAATGGTTAACCGTTCGCTAAGAAATATGGCGGGGAGCCGACCGGGGTCAGCCGCGCGGCTTGACCTCAACCGTCTCCGGCACCGGGGTCAGCGGCCGGCGCTCGCTGAACCAGGAGATGAGATTGTCGACGCACAGATCCGCCATGGCGCGACGTGTGTGCTCCGACGCCGAGCCGACATGCGGAAGCAGCGAAGTATTGGGCGCCTCGAGCAGCGCCCTCGGCACGTTCGGTTCGTCGGCAAAGACATCGAGTCCGGCGGCGGCGATGGTGCCGTTGGCAAGGGCGGCGGCAAGCGCAGCCTCGTCCACCGTGCTGCCGCGGCCGATGTTGACGAAGACGCCGTTCGGGCCGAGCGCCGACAGGATCTCGGCATTGATCGCCTTCTCCGTCGCGGCGCCGCCCGGCGCGATGCAAATCAGCGTGTCGACCGCCTCGGCCAGGCCTTTCAGGGTCGCGTGGTAGCCGTAGGGCAGGCCCTCGACCTTGCGGCGGTTGTGGTAGGAGACCGGCAGGGCGAAAGCCTCCAGCCGGCGGGCGACCGCGAGGCCGATGCGGCCCATGCCGAAGATGCCGACGCTGCGGCCGCGCAAGGTGAGCCGGCTCAGCGGGTAGTGGCCGGTCTTCACCCAGCCGCCGTCGCGCAGCCATTTCTCGGCGGCGTACATTTCGCGCACGGTGTTGATCAGCAGACCGATCGTGGTGTCGGCGACCTCCTCGGTCAGCACGTCCGGCGTGTTGGTCACCATGATGCCGTTTTGCCCGGCATGGCGGGCGTCGACCGAATCATAGCCGACGCCGAAATTCGCGATGATCTCGAGCCGGGGTAGTGCGTCCATCAGGGCTGCGTTGATGCCGCCGAAGCAGGCGATGCCGCGCACCGTCTCGCGCATCTCGTCGGTGACCAGCGACGGATCGGCCCGCTCGATCCCGATCCGCCGGAACGTGCGATCGATGCGGCCGACGGCATGGTCGTTGAAATGGCCGGGCACCAGGATGGCGACCGGCTGCTGTTCGGTCTTGGTCATGCCCGCTCCACCGGCTTGCCGGTCGACTGGCGCACATGCAGTTCCGGCTTGATCAGTTCCTGCGACGGCCGCACCGTCTGTCCATTCAGCTTGTCGAGCAGCGCGCTGGCGGCGCGGCGGCCGACCTCGCGCTGGCCGTTCCAGACCGTCGTCAATGCCGGTGTCGCGATTGCCGCCTCCTCGAGATCGTCATAGCCGGTGACCGAGATGTCGACGCCCGGCACCAGGCCGGCGCGGGCGATGCCGTTCATCAGGCCGATGGCGACGAGATCGTTCCAGCAGCAGGCGGCGGTCGGCTTGTCTTTCAGCGCCAAGAACTGGCCGGCGGCCTCGAACCCGGCCTGTTTGGTGCGCGGGCCGGCGATGCGCCAGGACGGCCTGACCTCCAGCCCCGCCGCCTCCATGGCGTTGAGATAACCCTGGTAACGGTCGCGGCCGGTCGACGTCTGGTCGGTGCCGCCGATCATGGCGATGCGCTTGTGGCCGAGCGAGATCAGGTGGTTGGTGGCCAGCGCCGTGCCATAGGCGTCGTCGCCGCGGAAGACCGGCACGTCGGCCCCGGCGACGCTGCGCGCGATCAACACCGCCGGCAGGCCGTTGTCCTCGGCCATGACGATGTCCTCGGCCGGCGTGCCGATGGCCGGCGACATGATGACGCCGTCGGCGCCGAGCTGCAGCAGCGTGTCGATGAAGGTGCGCTGCTTTTCGAGCTGGTCGTAGTGGTTGGACAGGATGAAGGTCTGCCGGCTGCGGTCGAGCTCGCTTTCGATCGAACGCAGGATCTCGGCGAAGAACGGGTTCATGATGTCGTGCACGACGACGCCGACAATGCCTGAGCGCGAGGTGCGCAGGCTGGCGGCGCGGCGATTGTAGATATAGCCGATGGCGCGGGCGTGTTCCTTGATGCGGTCGCGTGTGCTGCCCGCCACCAGCGGGCTGTCGCGCAGCGCCAGCGACACCGTGGCCGTGGACACACCGAGCGCATCCGCGATCGTCGAAAGCTTGATCTTCTGTGCCAGCCCTTCGCTCCCCGAACCGATTTAAACTGTTTAAAGGCGGCTCTTATGCCATCGATCCCCGGCAAATCAAAGTTTTTTTGCCAGGGCTTCGGCCTCTGCGTCCAGCGTCGCGCTGTTGCGCAGGCGAAGCCGGTGTTCGCGATGAATGATGTAAAGGCCGCTGGCGACGATGATGGCAGCCCCCAGCAGCGTCCAGCGGTCGGGAAACTGGTTGAAGATGATCCAGCCGGAAATGATCATCCACACCATCTGCGAATAGGGGTAGGGGGCGAGCGCCGTGGTGGTCGCCAGGCGATAGGCCTGCACCAGCAGCCAATGGCCGGTGGCGCCGAACACGCCGAGCATCAGGAGGATGAACCAGTGCCACCCGTCATGCGGCAACGACACTGAGAACGGCAGCATGGGCAACAGCAGCACGGTCGGCGCCAGTGCCGAGAACAGGATCAGGCTTTCCGAGCTTTCCGTAGCCGACATGCGGCGGGTCATGATGACATAGAAGCTGTTCGACAGCATCGAGCCGAGCGCGAAGAGATGGCCGATGCCGAACACGCCGACGCCCGGCCGGGTGATGATCAGCACGCCGACGAAGCCGGTGAGGATCGCCAGCCAGCGCCGCCAGCCCGCCCATTCGCCGAGCAGCGGACCGGCAAGCGCGGTGATCACCATCGGGCCGAAGAAGTAGATCGATGTCGTCTCCGCCAGTTGCAGGGTTCGCAGCGCGAAAATGTTGCACATGGTCGAGCCGAACAGGAACGCGCCGCGCAGGATATGCGCGGTCAGGTTCCTGGCGCGAAAACGCGACGGCTCGCGCCAGCCGCGCAGGAACACGCCGACAAGCAGCACATGAACGACGAAGCGAGCCCAGGCGACGATCAGCGCCGAGACGCCGGCCAGCACCAGATATTTGCTGCTGGTGTCGAGAAAGGTGAAGCAGACATACACGCACAGCATCAGCAGCATCGCCGCCGGCGGCGTTGCGCTGTCGTCTTGATTTTTGGGAATGCTCAAGGTCGGGCCGAGGAAAGGTAGACGCCACCTTTTGCGGCAATCGCCGCTGGCCGGCAAGCCAAAAGCGACTGGCCCAACAAGCGTCCCCGGACAGGCTCAGTCCAGGCGCTCCGTGGACCAGCGCCTGCGGGCTTCAATCATGACTGCATGCGGGCGCCCTTGACGATCTTGTCGACGAGCTTCTTCTCGGCACGCAGCGCGATGCCGACGACCCTGGCGTCATCGGGCGCAAATTCGGCGAAGACGGCGCGGTTGGCGGCGTCGTGCCCGGTCGAAAACATCTCCTCGACATAGGCCGATGTCGTCACGCCGCGCTCCAGCGCCCGGCGATGGATCGCATTCAGCGTCGGTCCGTCCGCCGACAGCACGATCACCGGCTGGATCGACAGCGGGTTGTAGATGTTGCCGGCACGGTCGCGGTAGGGCTCGCCGATGATCTCCGGGAACTGGGCAACGATGCCGCTGGTGAGGAAGGCGGTGACGTTGAGCTTTTGCCAGACGGCGAGATCGTCCCTGAGCACGATTGCAAATTTCGTATCGAACACCAAGATTCAAGTCTCCGGGAGGCGGCCTGTGACAGGCCTGGATGAAGCGATGCCACACGATCTAGCCGCGGAGCCTGTGCAGGGTCTTGAACGTTCGTGCTCGGGCGAGGTCACCGGGGACCGTATCGTGTCGGCGCCGGCAGGCACCGGCATCGAGCGCATCGAGGCGCGCTTCCACGGCAATGCCTTCGAATTGCACCGTCACGACACCTATGCCATCGGCGTCACGCTGCACGGCGTCCAGCGCTTCCGCTATCGCGGCGCGCTGCGGCACAGCCTGCCCGGCCAGGTGATCGTGCTGCATCCCGACGAGTTGCACGATGGCGGCGCCGGCACGGAGGACGGACTGCGCTACAGGATCCTGTATCTCGAACCGTCGCTGCTCATCGATTGCCTGCGCGGCGCGCCGCTGCCTTTCGTTGAGGATGCGGTGGTGAGTGATCCGGCGCTGCGCGGCACGCTGCTGTCGGCGCTGGCGCCGCTGGAGGAAGAATTGGACGAGCTGTTCGTCGCCGATTTCATCGCGCGGCTGGCGCGGAACCTCGGTCGACATGCCGGGCAGCCGGCGAAGCCGATGGGAAAGACGGCATGGCGCGCCGCAGCACTTGCGCGCGATTATCTCGAGGAGAATGCCGGGCGGCCGGTGCGGTCAGGTGAACTGGAAGCCGTTACCGGCCTCGACCGCTACGCGCTCTCGCGCCATTTCCGCGCCACTTACGCCACCAGCCCGCATCGCTTCCTTGTGATGCGCCGGCTGCAGCGGGCGCGCCGGATGATCGAGGCGGGCGAGCCGCTGGCCGAAATCGCCGTTGCCGCCGGCTTCAGCGACCAGAGCCATTTCAACCGACATTTCAAGAAGGCGTTCGGGCTAACGCCCGGGCGTTGGTCGAGCTTGGTTCGAAGCGCGACGCGCAGCGTCGTCGCTCAACCGCGAGACGCCCAGTGATAGCTCTCAGGCGCGACGTGCAGCGTCGTCGCCCTTCCGCTAAGCCGCCGATGCTTGGGTGCTACTTGGAGCGACCATGCTCACCGCGTCGCTCGTTAAAGGGCAACGCTGGCGCACTGCACCGCGACGACGCTGCGCGTCGCGCTTACGCGTCGCTGCGAGACGCGTCGCTCGTTAATCATCCAGCTCGGCGTCGTCGTCGATGAGCACCAGATCTTCGTTCGAAAGATTGGCTTCGACCCGGGCGAGCAGTTTGAACAGCGCCTTCTGGTCCTTCTTGTCGAGGCCCTTCAGCGCCTGCTTCTCGGTCTTCTTCACCGATTTCTCGATGGCGTGGATGATGTCGCGGCCGGTATCGGTGAGGAAGATGTGGGCCTGGCGGGCATCGGCGTTGGAGGCGCGCTTTTCGAGAAAACCCTGCGCCTGCAGCCGGTTGATGGTCTTGGTGATGGTCGGCGGGCGCACCCCCAGGCGGCCGGCGAGGTTGCCGGGCGTCTGGCCGTCCTCGCGGTCGAGCGCCAGCATGATCTGGTCCTGCCCGGCATAGAAACCATGCGCCAGAAGACGCGCTGCGAGCGCCGTGCGCGCCAGTCGCGCCGCCGAATGCAGCCGGCTCATTGTCGCTGTCTTGTCCGCCTTGGCCATGGTCATCCCTCTTCGGCCGAACCGGTGCCGACAGCATAGAGGCTGCCTGCCGGTTGGCAATCGACGATCAAAAAGAATCCGGCTTGCAGCACAGCTTTGCCGGCAAGCATTGCGATGTCCGCCGAGGTGATGCCAGATGATTATTTCAGTTAGATGACAAACGACTTTTCCCCTGCGGGAAGGCTTTCCGGCGGGCGCGTCGAGGCGTGCAAAGCCGAGCCTCAGCCGGACTTCACCGCGACGACCAGCAGCGCCTGGTAGGCGTCCGCCGCCTCGCGCAAGGCCGCCTGCGCCAGCGGTCCCGCGCGTCTCGCGATGCCGTCCCGCGCATTCGACGTGTCGCGCTTGCCGGCGCGCTCGGCATAGGGCGGCACGGTCGCAAAGATCTGATCGCTGAGCGCGTCGGGGAAGAACAGCTGGCCGGTCATCGTCGAGCTGTCGTCCAGGAAGATCTTGAAGTGGATATGGGTGGTGCGGCCGCGATACCACCCGGGATAGATGGTGGCGAAGGACACGATGCCGCGTTCGTCTGTTTTCTGCCAGCCGCGCAGGAAAGTCT
>NZ_RZOS01000358.1:0-6135 GCF_004022605.1 Mesorhizobium sp. M4B.F.Ca.ET.089.01.1.1 | reverse complement strand
AGCCGGAGCGGCGACGGTCAAGGCGATAGGCTCTCCGCCGCGCGCGGCGGAGAGGAGCCCCATGATCATCAGCAGCACGGTCGCCCAAAAAAGGCGCATGACCCCGACCCAACCCTGCAAGCCGGCGGCAGTTCACGCCCCAACTTGCCCCAATCCATCAATGCCCTCGTCCTTGACGATACCATGAGACGTTTGCCGGCGCATCGGCGCATTGGTCCGGGTTTCCGATGGCTGCGAGATGGCGCCGGCGCGCACTTTGCCGTGCCAGTCAGCGATTGCGCCTGCGGCAGTCCAACCGGGATCGCGGCGCCAAAAAGATATTGACTGTATATTTAGTCATAGTTACTGCTAACATTGACGATCGAGTTGGACAGCCGGCTCCGCCGGTGAATGGCCACGCATGAGAGGAACTATTTTCGTCGGACCCGAGGCCGCTCTTGCGGCCGGTCCCAACAATGGGAGAACAGCATGAACTGGAAATCGATCGCGACTGTCGCCGGGCTGTCGCTGATGGCCGCGACAGGCGCAGCCCGCGCCGACGGCGAGCTCAACATCTACAATTGGGGCAACTACACCAATCCCGACCTCATCAAGAAGTTCGAGGAGACCTACAAGGTCAAGGTCACCGTCACCGACTATGACTCCAACGACACGGCGCTGGCCAAGGTGCGCCAGGGCGCTTCGGGCTACGACATCGTCGTGCCGTCGGCCAGTGTCATGCCGATCTGGATCAGCGAAGGCCTGCTGCTGGAGACCGATCCCAACAAAATGGAGAACTTCAAAAACGTCGATCCGAAATGGGTCGACGTGCCGTTCGATCCGGGCCGCAAATACACCGTTCCCTGGCAATGGGGCACGACCGGCGTCTCGGTGAACAAGTCGGTCTATTCCGGCGACCCGAATACGTCGGCCGTTTTCCTCGATCCGCCCGCCGAGCTCGTCGGCAAGATCAACGTCGTGCCGGAGATGGGCGACATCCTTTTCCTCACCATCTCCTATTTCGGCGGCGAATACTGCACCGACGACAAGCAGGTGCTGAAGAAGGTGCGCGACAAGCTGGTCGAGGCCAAGGCGAAATGGCTGTCGTTCGACTATGCGGCCGTCGACGGCCTGGGGAGGGGCGATATCGCGGCCGGCGTGAACTGGAACGGCATATCGCTGCGCGAGCGGATGGAGAACGACAAGATCGTCTACGGCTATCCGAAGGAAGGCTATCCGATCTGGATGGACAATGTCGCGGTTCTCAAGGACGCAAAGAATGTCGAGAACGCCAAGCTGTTCCAGAACTTCATCATGGACCCGCAGAACGCGGCGATGATCTCGGCGTTCGCGCACTACGCGAACGGCATCAAGGGATCCGAGCCGTTCATGCCGGACGAGATGAAGGGTGCGCCGGAGGTCGAGGTTCCGGCTGAATTCGCCGCCAAGGGCAAGTTCATGCCGACCTGTCCGCCGGACGTGCAGGCGCTCTATACGAGGATCTGGACCGATCTCCAGAAATAGCCGCGCCGAAGTCTGTCCGGCCACAGTCGCCGGACCGCGACGCGCGGTCCGGTGTGTCCCTTCGCACCAAGCGCGGTTCCGCCGACCGTAGGAGACTGCCCATGACCGATCTCGATCTCTGCTACATGCCGGCCAGCGAGGCGCTGCGGCTGTTCAAGGCAAAGAAGTTCTCGCCGGTGGAACTGATGCGGGCCGTCATCGACCGCGCCGAGGCCACGAAGGAGACGATCAACTGCTTCACCTTCACGCATTTCGAGGAGGCCATCGGTCTGGCCAGGAAGGCAGAGGCGAAATACGCCAGGGGCGCAAGGACCGGGGCTCTCGAGGGCCTGCCGATCGGCATCAAGGACGAGAGCTACATCAAGGGCAAGCCGACATCGCACGGCTCGCTGCTGACCAGGGATGCCGTATGCGGCCATACCTCGACGATGAACGAGCGCATCATCAAGGCCGGCGGCATCGTGCATGCGCGCACGGCGACGCCCGAATTCAGCTGCGCCGGCTACACCTGGTCGAGGCGATGGGGCGTCACCCGCAATCCGTGGAATCCGGATTTCACGCCGGGCGGTTCGTCCGGGGGGGCGGCTGCGACGCTGGCCTCGGGCACGTCGTCGATAGCGACCGGGTCGGATATAGCCGGATCGATCCGCATCCCGGCATCGGCCTGCGGCCTTGTTGGCTTCAAGCCGCCCTACGGCCGCAATCCCGACGAGCCGCCGTTCAATCTGGACTTCTATTGCCACACCGGACCGCTGGCGCGAAACGTCAAGGACGCGATCCTGCTGCAGAATGTCATGGCTGGACCTAGCCCGCTGGACATCGCCACGCTGCGGCCGAAGCTGCGCCTGCCGGTCGACTACAAGCCGATCAAGGGCTGGAAGATCGCCTTCTCGATGGATCTCGGTTCCTTCGAAGTGGACGCCGATGTGCGCAGGAACACGCTTGCCGCATGCGATGTCTTCCGCTCGCTCGGCGCCACGGTCGAGGAAGTCGACCTGGGCTGGGGCGATGAGGTGCTCAAGGCCGGCATGGCCTATCTGGAGCATCTCTTCGGCGCCTCGCTGTCGCAATTGCTCGAGGAGCATGGCGAGGACATGACCCGCTATGCGCGGCGGTTCGCCGAAGATGGGCGCAAATCGAAGGCCACGGACTTTGTCGGTACGCTGGAGGTGGCGGCCCGGATGTATCAGACACTGGGTCCGTTGCTCGAAAAATACGATGTGCTGATCTGCCCGACGAACGCGCTTCCCGCGGTGTCGGCCGAGTTCGATCAGACCACGGACACTGTCGAGATCAACGGAAAGCAGGTGAACCCGTCGCTCGGCTGGGTGATGACAACCCCGTTCAATATGATGAGCCGCTGCCCGGTCCTTTCAATGCCGTCGGGGAGGGCGGCGAGCGGCGTGCCGACAGGCATCCAGATCGTCGGCCGCACCTATTGCGACGCCGATGTATTTCGCGTGGCGATGGCTTATGAGACGGCTCAGGGCCAATGGTATGGCAGCGCCGGGACCCGCCCGTCGCTTTGAGCAATCCCGGGCTCTTTCGCGTGGGTTCTGGCGGGCGGAGGCCCGATGTCGCAAAATGGCGGTGGGACCGGAGGTTCCGCCGCGGGTTAGAAAAGGCCGATGAAAATGGCGCAGCGCAAGGCAACCGCAACTGCCGGAAGACGGGCCGCGATGGCTGAGGGCAGGGGCTCGGCGAATGATGCCGCGCCGCCCAAGGACCGTCGGCGCGAACGCGGCGAGGCGAGTGTGCAGCGCATCATCGATGCCACCATCGACCTCATCGCCGAGGAAGGGCTGGCGAGCGTCACCATGCAGCGCATTGCCGAGCAGGTCGGCTCGTCGAACGCGCTCGTCGTTTTTCATTTTCGCAGCAAGGAGAACCTGTTTCGGGCCGTCCTGCAGTATCTCAGCGACCAGTATGACGCGCTGTGGGCCACCCTGGTGCGGGCGCCCGGCCTGTCGCCGGTCGACAGGCTGCTGGGCGCCGTCGACTGCGCGCAACGCTTCGCCCGCCAGCATCCGAAATGGGTTTCGGTCTTCGTCGTGTTCTCCAGCGACCGCAAGAGCATGCAGATCTACAATGAAATCGGCTTGCCGAGCGACCTTGCCTACACCGCCGAAGCGCGCGAATTGCTGATCGAGATCTCGCGCAGCGGCGGCTATGCCAACGTCGACATAAACACGCTGTCGGAGAGCCTGAACTATCTGGTGCACGGCGCATGGTACTGGGATCATCTGAACCCCTCCGGCCGCGACACCGATGTGCTGCGCAAGACGATGCTGCTCCTGCTGCATCAGGCATTTCCCCGGCACTTTGACTTGATGCGCTAAGCTCGCTCAGGCGGGCTCCCGCAGGTGGCAGCCGGCCTGCCGCTTTTGCGCCAGATACTCGTCGATGAGCTGGCGGTAGCGCACCTTGCCGAAGCTCGGGAAATGGCCGCCATGGACGACCGACACGTCGAGGCCGCGCATGGAAAGCAGCGTCGCGACATAGTCGTCGACCAGCGAATGGTAGACGTCGTCGATCAGCGGCCCGTCATAGACGATGTCGCCGGACAGCAGGATGCCGGTCTTTTTTTCGAAGAGCGCGATGCCGCCCGGCGAATGGCCGGGCGTGTGGATGACCTCGAAGGCACGGTCGCCGAGATCGACGACATCGCCGCCCTCCAGCAAGCGACCCGCGGGCGCCGGCAGGATGCGGTAGCGCGCCGTGTCCCAATTTTGCGGCATGCCATCGAACATCGCCTCGGTGGCGTAGCGGTCGGCAATGGTCCATTCGTTGCGCGGGTCGGCGAGGATCGCCGCCTCGGCGGAATGCACGCAGCGGTCGGGGAATTCGTGGTGGCAGCCGATATGGTCGAAATGGGTGTGGCTGGCGACGCAGACGAGCTTGCGTTCGGTGACCAGAGGCACGTGGCGCCGAAGGCTGAAATGACCGAGGCCGGTATCGAAGAGCAGATCGCGGTCGCGGCCGCGCACGTGCCAGATGTTGCAGCGGAAAAACGGCTTTATCCACGGCTCGTGGATCAGCGTCACGCCGTCGCCCATGCGAATGGTTTCGTACCAGTCCGGGGCCTCGATGACCGGAAGCATGCTCGCCGCTCAGTTCGCCAGCAGGATGAGGTCGGCAGCCTTGCATGAAACCGCCACCGTGTCGCCTGGCCTGACGGTCGCCGAGGCGGGCGCCTTGGCGATGAACTGCAGGGCGGGATCGAAAGCCGAGGTGGCGAGCACGCGTTTGAAGCTGCCCTGGAAGACGACGTCGCTCACCTTGGCGGCGCCGAGCGAGACGTGGCCTTCCTCTTTGCCGAGGACAAGATGCTCCGGCCTGACGGCAAGGGCGACTTTCGCACCTGCCGCCGCGCTGCCGGGCAGCGAAATCGCGCCGGCCGGTGTCGCGACAGTAACTGACCCGTCCTTCGCCTCCGTCACGGTTCCGGAAAGGATCGTGCTTTCGCCCATGAAGGTGGCGGAAAAGCGCGTCGCCGGTCGCGCATAGACTAGTTCGGGCGCGCCTTCATCCTCGATACGGCCGTCATTCATCACCACGCAATGGTCGGCCAGCGCCATCGCCTCTTCCTGGTCGTGGGTGACATGGACGAAGGCGGTGCCGACCCGCTTCTGGATCGCCTTCAATTCGTCCTGCATCTGCCGACGCAGCTTCAAATCGAGCGCGCCGAGCGGCTCGTCGAGCAAAAGCACGGCCGGCTCGATGACCAGGGCGCGGGCAAGCGCTACGCGCTGCCGCTGGCCGCCGGAGAGCTGATGCGGCTTCTTGTCGACGGCGGCGGCCAGCCCGACCAACGCCAGCGCCTCGCGCGCCTTTGCCGTGCGCGTCGCGCCGTCGATGCCCTGCATACGCAGGCCAAAGCCAACGTTGCCGCCGACGCTCATGTGTGGAAACAGCGCATAGTCCTGGAACACCGTCGTGGTCGGGCGCTTGGCCGGCGGCACGGACGTGCAGTCCTCGCCGCGAATGAACACCTTGCCTTCGCTGGGCGTGACGAAGCCGCCGAGGATGGAGAGCAACGTCGTCTTGCCGGAGCCGGACGGCCCAAGCAGGATCGTGTAGCTGCCGGGCTCGATGGTCAGCGAGACGTTCTTCAACACCGCTTGCTGGCCGAAGCGATGCGAGACGTTGCGGATGTCGACCAGGGATGTGCTCATGCCGGCTTTCTCCGCAGCAGCGTCAGCTCGAAAAACACCACCAGGACGATGGAGACGGCGAAGACCAGCGAGCCGACGGCATTGGTCTTGGGATTGAGGCCGGAGCGCAGCAGGTTCCAGATCTCCACCGGCAGCGTGGTGTCGAAACGGGTGAGCAGGAAGGAGATGACGAACTCGTCCCACGAGAAGGTCATCGACAGGAAGAAGCCGGCAAAGATCGCCGGCGCCATCACCGGCACCGTGATCAGCAAAAGCACCTTCCATTCCGGCGCGCCGAGATCGCGCGCGGCGCGCTCGATGTTGATCTGGTGGTCGCCCATCTGGCTGTAGATGATGGCAAAGCAGAGCGGCAGGTTGATCACGACATGACCGATGCCGGCGGCGAGCAGCGATTTCGGCACTCCGGCCCAGTTGAACAGCACCAGAAGCCCCATGCCGATGATGAGGTAGCTGACCG